>CADCVT010000020.1 GCA_902806215.1 uncultured Solirubrobacteraceae bacterium
AGGGCGACGGCCTCAGCCTCGACATCGAGCAGGAGCACCAGGAGATCAACGAGGTCTACGCCGCGGTCGAGCGCAGCCGCCGCGGCGATCCCGGCCGCGAGGAGCTCATCGAGCGCGCGATCGCGCTGCTCGACGCTGACGTCCGCGAGGAGGAGGACGAGCTGCTGCCGCGCCTGCGCGCCGCGCTCGACGACGAGCAGCTCCAGCGCCTCGGCATGACGTGGGAGATCGTGCGGCGCACCTCCCCCACCCGCGCGCATCCCGTCGTCTCGCGCCGCCCGCCGGGTCAAACGCTGTCGGCCCTGCCGCTCACCGTGCTCGACCGCAGCCGCGACAACCTCGACCGCCTCGCGCGGCGCGCCCCGCAGCCGCTCGCGACGGCGAGCACCGTCGCGAGCCGAGCGCTCGGCGCGGTGGCCGGAGCCGTCGAGCACCTCCCGCCGTTCCCGCGCGGCGAGCACCCGAGCACGCACACGCCACGCACCGACGTCGAGTAGCGCGTCAGCGGACGAACAGGTGCCGCGTGGCGCACTCGTGCACCACGCGGCTCAGCCGGTAGAGCGTGAGGTCGGCCATCGGCGTGGTCATCGAGCCGATCCGGTTCGTGACGAAGCCGAGCGAGAGGCCGAGGTCGGGGTCCGCCCAGCCGCCTGATCCGCCGTAGCCGTAGTGGCCGAAGGCCTTGGGCGCCCGGCTGCCGGTCCCGAACGCGTGGTGGTAGCCGAGCCGCCAGCGCATCCGCATGCCGAGCACGACGTCGGCGCCGCGGACGTGGACGCGGCCGAGGTCGCGGACCGTCTCCTCCGAGAGGAGCCGGGCGCCCGCGTCGGCGCCGCCGTTGGCCAGCGCGCCGTACAGGCGCGCCAGGGCGTCGGCGCTCAGCGCGCCGTTGACCGCGGGCATCTCGGTGCCCCAGATCGACGGCTCGGATCCCTCGAAGAGCTCGTGGAAGCCCGGCGCGATGAGCGCGTTGTGGAAGGCGCGCGCCGGCTTGACGCCCGTGAGCACCGGCGTGACGACCCGCGACGCGGAGCCGAGGCGCCGCAGCGCCGACCCGACGGGCTGAGCGACGAGCTCGCGCGCCGTCTCGTTGACGCCGATGTGGAGCCCGTCGACGCCGAGCGGCTCCGCGACCTCGGTGCGGACGAGCTCGGCCAGGCCGCGACCGCCGGTCACGCGCCGCGTGAGCCCGGCGACGAGCCAGCCGTAGGTGATGGCGTGGTACGCCGAGCGCTCCGTCGGCGCGCGGACCGAGCGCGCCGCGAGGCGCTCCTCCATCTTCAGGTGGTCGAGGAGGTCCGCGGGCCGGTCGGCGATCGCGCGCACGTTCGCCAGGCCGGCGCGGTGTGTCAGGAGGTCGCGGATGGTGACGCGCTCCTTCCCGCCGGCGCCGAACTCCGGCCAGTACGTGGCGACGGGCTCGTCGTAGCCGAGCTCGCCACGCTCGGCGAGCCGGTGGACGACCGTCGACGCGACGCCCTTCGTCGTCGAGAAGCTCAGCGCGAGCGTCTCGGGCTCCCACGGCCGCGTGTGCGCCCGGTCGGACCAGCCGGTGCAGAGGTCGAGGACCGTCTCGCCGCGCAGCCGCACCACGAGAGCGCCGCCGCCGCGCCCGCGCGTGACGAGCTTCGCGAACGACGCGACCGCGTCGCCGAACCCGGACTCGGCGTGGCCCCGGACCTTCGGTGGAAGAGGCTCGTGCGGCGTCGTCAAGGCGACCACCCTAGTGTCCTGCTGCGCCGGAACGTCGCCCATGCCCGCTACCGACCTCGCCGCCCCCGACACCCCCTTCGCCGTCCTCGACCGTGGTCGCGTCCGGCGCAACGCGCAGCGGATGACCGATCATCTCGCAGGCCTCGGCGTTCCGTTGCGCCTGCACGTCAAGACCGCGAAGACGCCGGAGGTGTCGAACCTCGTCTTCGGCGCATCCGGCACCGGCCCGATCGCGGTCTCCACCCTCGCCGAGGCCGAGGCGTTCGCCGACGCCGGTCACACGGACGTCCTCTACGCCGTCGGCATCGCGCCGGCCAAGCTCCCGCGTGTCCTCGCCCTGCTGCGCCGTGGCGTCACGCTGACCGTGCTGCTCGACAACGCCGCGCAGGCTCGGGCCGTCGCGGAGGCGTCGCGCGCCGCCGGCGTCGCGATCCCCGCGGTGATCGAGATCGACTGCGACGGACACCGCAGCGGCCTGCACCCCGACGACTCTGCCGTGGTCGAGCTCGCGCGGCTTCTGCGCGACGGTGGCGCCGACCCTCGCGGCCTTCTCACCCACGCGGGCGAGTCGTACCACTCGACGTCGGCGCCCGAGTCTTCCTCGACCTCGTCATGGCCGGCATCGGCGTCTGCACGCCGGACGACATCGCGCTCTCGGTCGCCGTGACCGTCATCGGCCACCAGCCCGAGAAGGGCTGGATCATCACCGACGGCGGCTGGATGGCTCTCTCGCAGGACCGTGGCCGCGACGGGGAGTACGGGCTCGTGTGCGACCTCGGCGGCGAGCTCCTCCCTGGCCTCGTCATGGCCCGCGCCAACCAGGAGCACGGCATCCTCAGCCTGCGCCCCGGAAGCGCCGAGCCGCTCCCGGACCTGCCGATCGGCACGCGGCTGCGCATCCTCCCCCACCACGCGTGCGCGACCGCCGCCCAGCACCGCGCCTACCACGTCGTCGACGGCGGCACCGCGGTCCGGGCGGTCTGGCCGCGCGTCAACGGCTGGTGAGGCCGGTCGCCGTACGATCGGGACGATGCGGCGCTTCCAGCAGGTCGACGTGTTCTCCGAGGAGCCCGGCCTCGGCAACCCGGTGGCCGTCGTCCACGACGCCGACGGGCTCGACACCGAGACGATGCGGCGCTTCGCGGTGTGGACGAACCTGTCGGAGACGACGTTCCTGCTCGCGCCGACCACCCCGGAGGCCGACTACCGCGTGCGGATCTTCGCGCTCGAACGCGAGATCCCGTTCGCCGGGCACCCGACGCTCGGCTCGTGTCACGCCTGGCTCGACGGTGACGAGCGCGACCGCGTCGTGCAGGAGTGCGAGGCCGGGCTCGTCGAGATCCGTCGCACCGAGGGACGGCTCGCGTTCGCCGCGCCGCCGCTGATCCGCTCGGGGCCGGTCGACGAGGCGCTCGTGGCGGAGATCGCCGAGGCGCTCGGCCTGGGTCGCGCGGAGATCGTCGCGTCGGCGTGGCTCGACAACGGTCCGGGCTGGGTCGGCGTGCAGCTCACCTCCGCCGAGGCGGTGCTCGCCGCGCCCCTCGCGCTGCCCGCGAGCCACGGGGACCTCGGCCTCGTCGGCCTGCACGCCAACGGCACGCCCGAGCTGCGCGCGTTCTTCGCCGGCGCCGGCCAGACGATCGAGGATCCCGTCACCGGCAGCCTCAACGCGGCGGTCGCACAGTGGCTGCTCGACCGAGCCGTCCTCGAGCCGCCCTACGTCGCCCGCCAGGGAACGGCGATGGGCCGCGCGGGCCGCGTCCACATCAGCCGCGACGGCGACACCCTCTGGGTCGCGGGCGCGACGACGACGGTCGTGACCGGCACCGTCTCGCTCTGAACCGCAGCGCCGACCCGTCTCGGTCGGCATCGTACGGCCGATGGGTCGGTCTGTTCTGACGCTCGTAGCAACGGTGCTCGTCTCGCTCGGGCTCTGGCCGGCCGCCGCGCGCGGGCAGTCGGTGCTGGCCGCGGGCTCGGACCCGAGCGTGGACGGCACCGACGTCGCGTTCGTCACCCCGGGCTTCGGAGTGGCCGTTCTGCTGCGCGGCGGGGTCGGCTGGACGCGGTTCTCCGCGCACGGCATCGCCGTCGGGGGACGGTACGTCGCCACGACCGACGGGAAGTTCGTCCGCGTCGCTGAGCGCGACACCGGCCGAGAGGTGCTGGCACTCGAGGACACCCTCGCCGCTCACCCCGCGGTCTCGGATCGGTGGTTGGTCTACCGGCGCTCCGGCCCCTCGACGACGCTCGTCGCGGTCCCGATCGCGGGTGGTCCGGCACGGATCGTGGCCGGTGCCGGCCTCCCCGCGTCTCTCGGTCGGCCGTCGCTCGACGGCTCCCGGCTTGTCTTCGACGTGTTCGGCCGGCGGGAGAAGCGGATCGACGAGATCGACCTCACGACTGGGCGACGCAGCACCCTCCGTTCAGGACGTCATACGTTCGCCCACCCGTCCGTGCGCGGCGGCCGGCTGCTCTGGGTCGAGTACGGGCGGCGACACCACTCGCTCCGGCTGGGCGATCTCAGTGCCCGCGGTGGCCGCGTGTTGCTGCGGATCCCGACCCGGTCACAACCGCCGCCACCGGGCCGCGCTGCGGTGGAACGGACGCTCTTCACGACCGCCCTCGGTGACGACGCGGCGTTCGTGACGCAGGTCCGCTCGCGCGAGGGCTATGGCACGTCGAGCCGCCAGAGCATCCTGCGGGTGCCGCTGCGGTGACGACGGGCTGGCGCGTCAACGCGCTCGGCCGACTCCGGCACCAGCAGACCTACTTGATCGAGTCGTAGACCTTGAAGAGCGGCATGTACATCGCGATCACGATGAAGCCGACGATGCCGCCGACGACGACGATCATGATCGGCTCGAGGATCGAGGTCAGCGACTTGACGGCCGCGGCGACCTGGTCCTCGTAGAAGTCGGCGATCTTGTTGAGCATCGTGTCGACCGCGCCGGTCTCCTCGCCCACGCCGAGCATGTGCGTGACGATCGACGGGAAGACGGGGCACTCCTTCAGCGGGGCGGCCATCGTGCCGCCCTGCTTGACGGAGTCGATGACGTCGTTCATCGCCTTCTCGACGACCCAGTTGCCGGCGGTCTTGCCGGTGATCTCGAGCGCCTGGAGGATCGGGACGCCTGCGGTGGTGAGCGCCGAGAGCGTGCGCGACCAGCGCGCGAGCGAGACCTTCTGGACGATCGTGCCGATGCCCATCGGGGTCTTGAGACGCATCGTGTCCCACTGCTTGCGGCCCTTGTCGCTGTTCTTCCACTTGCGGAAGGCGAAGACGATGCCGACGGCGCCGCCGATGAAGACGTACCAGAAGCCGATCATGAGATCGGACAGCGCGACGGTGACCTTCGTGATCAGCGGCAGCTCGCCGCCGAACTGCTCGAAGATCCCCTCGAACACCGGGACGAGGAACACGACCAGCGCGACGAGGACGATGCCGGCGAACGACATGATGACCGCCGGGTACGTCATCGCCGACTTGACCTGACGGCGCAGGGAGTCGTCGGCCTCGAGCTGCTCGGCGGTGCGCAGCAGCGCGCTCTCGAGCACGCCGCCCGTCTCGCCGGCACGCGTCATGGCGACGAACAGCGGGTTGAAGACCTTGGGGTGGCGCTCGAACGAGTCCGAGAGCGGCAGGCCGGCCTCGACGTCCTTGCGCACCTTCGTCAGCGTGTCGGCGAGCGGCTTGCTCTCCGTCTGCGACTCGAGCACGTAGAGCGCCTTGAGGATCGTCATGCCCGAGCTGACCATGGTCGCGAGCTGGCGGGTCATGATCGTCAGGTCCTGCGACTTGACCTTGTTGGACCCCGGGAGCTTGAGCTCCTTGGAGCCCGACTTCTCGGAGATGTCGACGACGATGAGCCCGCGCTGCTTGAGCTGGTCGGCGACGACCTGCTTGGACTCGGCCTCGACCTCGCCCTTCGCCTCGCGGCCGGTGAGGTCGATCGCCTTGAAGGCGAAGGCGCTCATGCGGCCATCAGCCCTGAGCCCATGAGCCGGCGCAGCTCCTCGGGGTGCGACGAGCGCGACTCGGCCAGCTTGGCGGTGATCTTGCCCTGGCGCACGAGCGTGGCCAGCGCGGCGTCCATCGTCTGCATGCCCGACGCGGAGCCGGTCTGCATCGACGAGAGGATCTGGTGGGTCTTGCCCTCGCGGATGAGGTTGCGGACCGCGGGGGTCGGGATCATGACCTCGCAGGCCGCGACCCGCGACGCGCCGTCGGCGGTCGGGAGCAGCTGCTGCGTGATGACGCCCTCGAGCGCGACCGACAGCTGCACGCGGACCTGCTGCTGCTGCTCGGGCGGGAACACGTCGATGATGCGGTCGATCGTCTGCGGCGCGTCCTGGGTGTGGAGCGTCGCGAACACGAGGTGACCGGTCTCCGCGGCGGTGAGCGCCGTGTGGATGGTCTCGAGGTCGCGCATCTCGCCGACGAGGATCACGTCGGGGTCCTGGCGGAGAGCGGCCTTGATGCCGGCGGCGAAGCTGTGGCAGTCGGAACCGATCTCGCGCTGGTTGACCACGCACTTCTTGTGCGGGTGCAGGAACTCGATCGGGTCCTCGACCGTGAGGATGTGGTCCTCGCGGGTCTGGTTGATCTCGTCGACGATCGCGGCGAGCGACGTGGACTTGCCCGAGCCGGTCGGGCCGGTGACGAGCACGAACCCGCGGGGCTTGCGCGCCAGGTCGTGCACGACGCTCGGCAGCCCGAGCTCCTCGGCCGACTTGATCTCGAACGGGATCAGGCGGAACGCGGCGCCGATTGCGGAGCGCTGGAAGTAGGCGTTGACGCGGAAGCGCGCCACGTTGGGGATCGCGTAGGCGAAGTCGAGCTGCCAGTCGGTCTCGAGCTTCTGCCGCTGGTCGTTCGTGAGGATCGAGTAGATGACCTCGCGCGTGTCCGTCGGCGTGAGCTGCGGATAGTCCTCCAGCGGCGTGAGCTTGCCCCGGATGCGGACCGCCGGCTTGGCTCCGGCCGTGATGTGGAGGTCGGAAGCGCGGCGCTCCAGTACCTCGAGGAGGAGATCGGCGAAGTCGAAGTGCATGCTGCTCCCGTGATCGGCCGCTTCGGAGGAAACTTGCGGCCCTGCCACACTGGGTAAGCCGATGGCCGAGCAGCAGCGCAGCACTCCACAGTCCCCCCGCCCCGAGAACCCCAAGGATCAGCAGCCCTGGAAGGTCGAGGGCTCCCGCGAGGGGCAGTCGAACGACGGCGGAAGCAAGCCCCGTTTCAAGTTCCCGCGGTGGCTTCTGTGGCTGACGCTCGGCATCCTGCTGCTCAACGTCCTGTTCGCCTCGCGGCTGCCCGACGACGGCGGGCGCGAGCAGATCCCGTTCTCGCTGTTCCAGGAGCAGGTCGACAAGGGCAACGTCGTCGAGGTCAACGCGCAGGGCGACATCGTCCAGGGCAAGTTCCGCAAGATCGGGACCGAGGACTTCGAGCTCGACTCCCCGACCGACAAGGACAAGAAGGGGTCGAACACGTTCGCGACGACCCTGCCGACGTTCGTCGACACCGAGCGCCTGTCGCGCCAGCTCGAGCAGAAGAACGTCCAGGTCAACGCCAAGCCGATCGACACCGGCCGCTCGTTCCTCGGCGACATCCTCCTGTTCTTCGGCCCGACGATCCTGCTCGTCGGCCTGTTCATCTTCCTCATGCGCCGGGCCGGCGGCGGCGCCGGCGGCGCGCTCACCGGGCTCGGCCGCTCGAAGGCCAAGCGCTACGAGGCCTCGACGCAGCGCACGACGTTCGAGGACGTCGCGGGCATCGACGAGGCCGAGGAGGAGCTCGTCGAGATCGTCGACTTCCTCAAGAACCCGGACAAGTACCGCAAGCTCGGCGCGGCGATCCCCAAGGGCGTGCTGCTCTCGGGCTCCCCCGGCACCGGCAAGACGCTGCTGGCGCGCGCCGTGGCCGGCGAGGCCGACGTGCCGTTCTTCAGCCTCAGCGCCTCGGAGTTCATCGAGATGGTCGTGGGCGTCGGCGCCAGCCGCGTGCGCGACCTGTTCGACCAGGCCAAGAAGGCCGGTCCGGCGATCATCTTCATCGACGAGCTCGACGCCATCGGCCGCTCGCGCGGCGGCCCGGGCGGCGGCCTCGGCGGTCACGACGAGCGCGAGCAGACGCTCAACCAGATCCTCACGGAGATGGACGGCTTCACCGGCTCGGAGGGCGTCATCGTCCTCGCCGCGACGAACCGCCCGGAGATCCTCGACCAGGCGCTCCTGCGCCCGGGCCGCTTCGACCGCCGGATCGCGGTCTCGCCGCCGGACCGCGACGGGCGCCTGAAGATCCTCGAGGTCCACACGCGCGGCAAGCCGCTCGGCCCGGACGTCGACCTCAAGGGCATCGCCTCCTCCACCCCGGGCATGGTCG
>CADCVT010000021.1 GCA_902806215.1 uncultured Solirubrobacteraceae bacterium
GAAGCCGTTCGTGAAGTCGAAGGCCAGCGCGGTGCCGACCACGATGATGAGGATGACCTCCGCGCCCATGGCGTCAGGAGTTCTTGATGACGATGCTCTCGAGCACGTCCGCCACGTGCTCGGCCGCGTCGATCGCGCCCTCGAGCCGCTCGAAGATGTCCTTCCAGCGGATCACCTGCATCGGGTCGACGCCCGTGTCGAACAACGACGCGGTCGCCTCGCGCACCGCGCGGTCGCCCTCGTTCTCGAGGCGGTGGATCTCGACGACGTAGTGCGAGATGTCGTCGAAGTTGCGCATCCGCGGCATCGCGTGCTCGACCTGCTGCGTGGCCTCGCGCAGGATCCCCGCAAGCTTCTGCGCCTGCTCCATCGGCGCCTCGATCTTGTAGAGCACCAGGAGGTCGGCGACCTCCTCGGTCAGGTCGACGACGTCGTCGAGCGCCTTGACGAGCTCGAGGATGTCCTCGCGGTCGATCGGGGTGACGAAGGTCTGGTTGAGCCGGTGGACGATGTCGTGCGTGATGCGGTCGCCCTCGTGCTCGAGCTCGAGGATCTCCCTGGCGAGCCCGGCGCTCTCGGGGAAGTCGCGCAGCATCTGCTCGAGGAGCAGCGCGGCGCGGGCGCCGGTGCGCGCCGCCTCCTCGAAGAGGTCGAAGAACTGGCGGTCCTTGGGGACGAACACCTGGGAGAGCCGGGACACAGCGCGGCGAGTGTAGGTGAAAGCTGTGTGAAGTCCGTGTCAAAGACGGCTTCTCCCCCGCTCGTTGCGAGGATCTGTGATTCGCTTCGCGGCGAATGGCACGGGCGGTGGAGAGCCCCGACGGCGAGCGCTGGAAGGTCGGGCGGCAGTGGGCGCCGTGGCGGCCGCGCCTGCGCAGGCGCCGACGCGATCGGACCGAGGAGGGTGTGATGGAGGGCGGCGACTGGGGCCTCAACAGCGCGCTCGCGGCCGACGACCTCTTCGCCGGGGCCCTGGTCGGGCTCGCCGTCTTCGTGGCGTTCGTGCTCGCCTTCGTCGTCGTCTGGCCAGTGATCGCGATCGCCGCGGAGATCGTCGTCGTCGTCCTCGGCGTGCTCGGCGCGACCGTCGGGCGGGTCGTGTTCCGCCGCCCGTGGGTCATCCGCGCGCACGTGCCGGGCACGTACCAGGAGCGCGCCTGGCGCGTGAAGGGCTGGCGGAACAGCCGCGACATGATCGACTCGGTCAGCTGGGCGCTCGAGCGCGGGCTGCCGCTCCCGCCGCCGCGCGCGGGCGACGACGCCCTGAGTCGCTAGGTGGGCACTAGCGCAGGACGTCGATCGGGCGCGCGCCGAGCGCGCCGGTGTCGCCGCGGTCGCCGAACGCGACGCTCGACTTGGCGATCGCCCCGGTGGGGATCGCCTTCAGGCGGCTGTCGCCGACGACGAGGTACCAGCCCGCGTCGGTCTGGGCGAGCAGCGGCGCCTTGACGAGCACGCCGCGGGTCGTGCGGACCGACGCGTCCGGGAGCGGCTCGGGCACGGCGAAGCGCTCGGCGAGGACGACGAGCATGAGCGCCGCGAAGACCACGAGCGCGACGCGCAGGACGCCGCCGCCGACGCGCCGGATCGTCCACAGCCCGAAGGCCGCGACCGCGAGGCGTCCCGGCGTGCTGAGCGCGATCCCTGCGGCGGCAGCCGCCACGAGCGCGACCCGCCCACCCCACGTGCGGTGCGTGAGCCGCGCGCGGACGCGGTACGCGCGGTCGTTGAGGCGCCGGACGCGGCGCACGACGAGCTCGTCGGCCCCGGCGTCGGCGCGCAGCTCGTCGAGGTCGCGGCGCAGGCGGTCCTGCTCGGCGGCGAGGCGCGCGAGCCCGAGCGGCATCCCCCACGCGCGGCCGCCGTCGGGCAGCGCGAGATGGAGCGCCAGCACGAGCCCGACCGTGATCGGCAGCGCCACGAGCGTGACGAGCACGAGCTCGACGCCCAGCGTGACGAGGTGGCCGCGCGGGACGAGCGGCAGGACGTCGATCGGGTCGAGGCCGGCCTGATGGACCTGCCCCCACTTCCACAGCGCCCCGAGCCCGTAGAGCAGCACGACGCCGACGATCGCGAGCACCGGCGCGGCGACGAGCCACCGGACGGCGCTTGCTGTGCTGCCCGTGGGCGCCACCACCACCGGCGCCCGCTGGGTCGCGGCAGGGGTCGCCGACCGAAGCGGTGTCGCCTGAGCGGCCATGCGCCACGGACTGTGTCAACACAGGCGGACAGAAAGCGGTCGTTCAGAGATGCACTCGCCCATCGGATCGATCACAGGCGAAGTGATCGTCGTGGCTGAGCGGGCCGGCGGAGCAGGGACAGTGCGCCAGCACGGCCCTGTTTCGTCGGTCCGGTCAGGCGCGACGAGGACGAGCCTGAATCGACCCGATCATTCCCATTCGATGGTCCCCGGCGGCTTGCTGGTGATGTCCAGCACCACCCGGTTCACGTCGCGCAGCTCGTTGATCATGCGCGAGGCGATCTGCTCGAGGAGGTCGTACGGCAGGCGGGCCCAGTCGGCGGTCATCGCGTCGTCGGACGTCACGGCGCGGATGACCATGACCGAGCCGTAGGTGCGCTCGTCGCCCTGCACGCCGACGGTGCGGATGTCGGGCAGGACGCAGAACGACTGCCACAGCTCGCGGTACAGGCCGGCCTTGCGGATCTCGTCCTGGAGGATGAAGTCCGCGTCGCGCAGGAGGTCCAGCCGCTCCTTCGTGGCCTCGCCGCCGACGATGCGGATCGCCAGGCCGGGGCCCGGGAACGGCTGGCGCCAGACGAGCCGCTCGGGCAGCCCCAGCTCGGCGCCGACGGCGCGGACCTCGTCCTTGAACAGCGTGCGCAGCGGCTCGACGAGCTCGAACTGGAGATCCTCGGGCAGGCCGCCGACGTTGTGGTGGGACTTGATCGTCGACGCGCCGGTGCCGCCGCCGGACTCGATGACGTCGGAGTAGAGCGTGCCCTGCACGAGGTAGTCGGCGCC
>CADCVT010000022.1 GCA_902806215.1 uncultured Solirubrobacteraceae bacterium
AGCCGGAAGGTCTGCTCGAAGTCGTGAAGCAAGAGGCTGCCGAGCTCACGCGCCGCCGGCGCGAAGCTGCTGGCGGTTCTCATTGATCCCACTTCCGCTTGGGACGAGGACCGGCACTGCGCGGCAGAGTGGGGCCTCCGCGTCTTCGCGGGCCCGTAACCGACGCGCGGTCGCGGGGGTAGGTGACCCCGATGCTGCGGGTCGTCTCGTACGCCTACTGGGCGCTCATCTGCCTGACGTGCCCGTTGTTCTTCGTCGGGGCGCTCGTCGTGTTCATCGTGACGTTCCCGTTCGACCGCCGCCGGGTGCTCCTGCACCTCTACTCCTGCGCGTGGGCGTACTTCTACGTCTCGATCAACCCCATGTGGAAGGTCGAGATCACCGGCCGCGAGCACTTGCCGTGGCGAGGGCGCGCCGTCCTGGTCGCCAACCACGCGTCGCTGATCGACATCCTCGTGCTCTTCGGGCTGTATCGCCCCTACAAGTGGGTCTCGAAGGCCGAGAACTTCCGGCTGCCGTTCATCGGGTGGAACATGCGGATGAACGGCTACGTCCCACTCGTTCGCGGCGACCGGACGTCAGTGGTGAAGATGCTCGCCGCGTGCAGCCGGCTGCTCAAGGAGCGCAATCCCGTGCTGTTCTTCCCCGAGGGGACGCGGACCAAGGACGGGCAGCTCCAAGCGTTCAAGGACGGCGCCTTCGAACTGGCGATCGAGCACGGCGCGCCGATCATCCCCATCGCCGTCCACGGCACCGGCAATGCCCTGCCGAAGCATGGCGTGGTCCTCAGGGAGCACGTCAAGGGCCACGTCGAGGTGCTCCCGCCCCTCCGCCCCGACGACTTCGACGACGTCTCTGTCCTGCGTGACGCCGCGCGCGACCGAATCGCCGAGGCACTCCGCCGGCAGACCCCGGCGTCCGGCGCCTAGGAGCCGGTGACCCGCTGCGTCAGGCGCGTAGTCGGTCCGGCAACGGGTGATCGGCGCGGCGGGCTGCCGCGACCCACAGGAGCGCGCAGAGCAGGGCTGAGGCCGCGAAGTAGGCGACCTCGACCTGGAGGATGTCGTCGTCGATCGGGCCGATCGCGATGAAGGCCGTCAGCGCGGCGGCCGCGATGACCCACGACGTCGCCGCCGAGCGGGCGTGGCCGCGGGCGAGCGCCGCCTGGTTGAGCGTTCCCGCGGCGAGGTGGAACCCCATGCCGATCGCGACGAGCGCCAGGCCGACGCGGCCGTACTCGACGTCGGACCCGAAGAGGAGATCCATCGCCCACGGGCCGATCGCCAGCAGGCCGAGCGCGACCGCCCCGGCGAATCCCGCGATCGCGAGCACGGTCACCCGGATCGCTCGCGCGAACTCGTCGCGCGACCCCGTGGCCGCCGCGGTCGTGAGGTGGGGGAGCAGCGAAGTCTGGATCGCCTGGAAGAGCTGCAGCGGCGCGCGCGCGATCAGCAGGACGTTGAAGACGAACCCGGCCACGGCTGCGTCCGCCGCCAGCAACACCGGGACGTTCAGGATGGCCTGCTCGGAGAGCTGGACGAAGAAGACGGCGACCGCGAACGCCCCACTGGCACGCAGCGAGGCCGAACCCTCTTCCTGACCAGAGGCTGTTTCTGGATCCCTGGACCGCCTGCCGAGCGCCCACGGAACGACCATCAGCGACAGGAAAGGAGCCGCGAGGATCCCCAGTGCAACCGCGTCCTGGCCCGACGCGATCCCGAGCGCGACACCGAGCGGGAAGAGGACGCGGGACAGCGACTCGAGGAGCACGAGCCCGCCGTAGAGCCCGAACATCTGGTTGCCCGCGAGCCACCCGCGCGCGAAGTACGACGCCGCATACGCGAGCACCCCGACGACGAGCACCCAGTACAGCGTCGACGCGCCGTCGAAGACGTCCTCGGTCAGCCAATCGCGCAACAGGAGCGCGACGACCAGGAACGCCAGCGCGAATCCCGCCTGGATGAGCAGCGGCGTCCGCAGCGAATGGGCCGCGACGCCCAGCGCGCGCCGCTCGGAGATCGACCGCGACAGCAGCTGCTCGATCGGCCGGTAGATGACCGACGTGACGATGAAGACGATCGACCACAGCAGCGAGATCCCGCCGTAGTCCTCGTCGTTGAGGACATGGCTGGCGATCGCGAAGAACGCGAACGTGACCAGCCCGGTGGTCGCGATGCCGATCGAGAGGATCCGGGCGCCGCGCCCGTAGGAGGACCCCGAGGAGCTACTTGACACGCACGAGCAGCATGGTCCAGGGGAACGGCGAGCGCGCTTCGACGACCTCGCCGTGCTTGGACAGCAGCTGCACGAAGCTGCGCTTGGACCAGTGGTTCAGGTGCCCGGGGGTGTTCCCGAGCTCCTTCCAGTACGCGCCGCGGGCCATGTTCAGCCCGCGCCAGAGCGGCTCGCGGGGAACGCTGACGAGCAGCCAGCCCGACGCGACGCGCGCCATCTCGGCGACGGTGTGGGCCGGGTCCGGCACGTGCTCGAGGACCTCGATCGCCGAGGCGACGTCGAACGCGTCGTCCTCGAACGGCAGGTTCTCGGCCTTCATCACCAGGTACTCGAGGTTCGGCGCCTGCCGGGTCTCCCACTCCTTGTGGAGCACCGGGTCGTCGAGGTCGATCCCGACGACGCGGCCGTCGATCCGCCCCGCCCACTCGTGGGTCAGCACGCCCTCTCCGCAGCCGACGTCGAGCAGCGACGTCGGCGAGGCCTTCTCTAACAGCTCGTCGAGCGTCGACTCGAAGCCCGCCATGAGCTTCTTGACGACGGGGTTCTTCGATCCGTACTTGTCGTAGGTGTTCCCGGTGACCGTGCCCTCACGGTCGACCGTCACGCTGGGGCTCATACCTTCAGGGCCTCGCGCTCCTCGGTGCGCCCGGAGCCGTGCGGGGCGGCGTTGGCGCCCGTCGTCGGCGGCTGGCCGGTCGGGTGCGCGCCGGGCTCGTAGTGCGACGGCGGGACCTCGAGCTGGAGCTCGATGCGCCGGACACGCTCGAACACGCGCTGGAGCATCGTGGAGTTCGCGCTGAGCAGATCCCCGAGGATGCCCAGGGCTGCGAGCACCATGCCGGCGTTGAAGAGGACGGCGCCGAGGATGAGCGACTGCACGTGGCCCGCGCCGTCGTCCTCGAAGATGTAGAAGTAGGCGTAGCGCGCCCAGACGACCAGCGCGGCGAACATCACGAGCGCGGCGGCGGTCATGAAGACCTTCAGCGGCTCGTAGCGCGTGTAGATCCGGAAGATCGACAGCGCGTTGCGCCGCACGTAGGACCACATGGACGGGAAGAGGCGGGACTCGCGCGTCTTGGGGTTCGTCCGGATCGGGACGTGCGCGGTGGTCACGTACTGCTTGCCGGCCTGGATGATCGTCTCGAGCGTGTAGGTGAAGCGCGAGACCACCACGAGCGACATCGCCGCCTCGCGGTTGTAGGCGCGGAAGCCGGAGGTCGTGTCGGGCACCTCGGTCGAGGAGGCCTGGCGGACGACCCACGAGCCCAGCCGCTGCAGCGACTTCTTCAGCGGCGAGAAGTGATCGATGTTCTGGACCTCGCGGTCGCCGACCACCATGTCGGCGTCGCCGGCCAGGACAGGCACGACGAGCTTCGGGATGTCGTGGCCGTTGTACTGGTTGTCGCCGTCGGTGTTGACGATGACGTCGGCGCCGAGCTTGAGGCAGGCGTCGAGCCCGGCCTGGAACGCATAGGCGAGGCCCTTTTTGTTCGTCAGGCGCACGACGTGGTCGACGCCGTGGGCGCGCGCGACCTCGATGGTGCGGTCGGTGGAGCCGTCGTCGATGATGAGCCACTCCACCGTGTCGAAGCCGTCGATCTGCCGTGGCAGGTCAGCGAGCGTCGCGGGAAGTGTCTTCTCCTCGTTGAAACAGGGGATCTGGATGATGAGCTTCATCAGCTGAACGCGCCTCTAGCCTACTTGCCTTCATGGAATCCGCGACCCTCACCCGGCCGCGGCCGGTGAGCGCCGTCCCGACGGCGGCCCCCGACCGCAGGTCGACCGACCGCTGGGCATGGCTTGCCTTCGGTGTGCTGTGCCTCGCCGCCGTCGCGGGATTCCTCGTCTATCCCACGTACCCGAACTACGACTCGTACTACTCGATGCTGTGGGGGCGCGAGCTCCTCGACGGCGCGCTCCCAATCTACGAGACGTACCGCGCACCCACGCCTCACCCGCTCTCGACGCTGGTCGGCGCGATCCTCACGCCGCTCGGCCATCCGGGCGAGCGCGTCTGGATCCTCCTGTGCGTCATCAGCTTCGTCGCGATGGTCGTGGGCGTCTACCGGCTGGCGCGCGAGGCGTTCACGCCGCTCGTCGGGCTCGTCGCCGCCGCCCTGATCTGCACCCGCTTCGACTTTCCCTTCTACGCCGCCCGCGGCTACATCGACATCGCGTACATGGCGTTCGTCGTCTGGGCGGCCGTGCTCGAGGCGCGCCGGCCGCGCCGCGGCGTCGCCGTGTTCGTGCTCCTCGGGATCGCCGGCACGCTGCGCCCGGAGGCCTGGCTGATGGCGGGGCTCTACTGGCTCTGGGTGATGTGGCCTGAGCGCCGCGACCCGGACCTGCGCCGGATCGCGCTCTACACGGCGCTTGCGACGATCGGCCCGCTGACCTGGACGGGGACCGACTTCATCGTCACCGGCCAGCCTCTCTACTCGCTGACCTACACGAGCGGCTTCGCCGAGGAGCTCGGCCGCGCGAAGGGCGCCGAGGGGCTGCCGTCGGCGATCTGGGCGTTCCTGGTCAAGCTCGACAAGTTCCCGGTGCTGCTCGGCGGACTCGCCGGGCTCGGCCTGGCGGTGTTCCTCGTACCGCGCCGGATCGTCATGCCGGCGATCCTGCTCGCCGTCGGGATCGGCACGTTCGTGCTCGTCGGCCTCGGCGGCTTCAGCGTGATCGACCGCTACCTGCTCGTCGCGTCGCTCATGGTGATGGTGTTCTGCGCGGTCGCGCTGGCGGGATGGACCATGCTCGAGCCGGGCAGCCGGCTGCGCAAGGTCTGGGCCGTCGCCGCGGCGCTGCTGGTCGTCTACGGGATCGTGTTCACCGCCACGCGCGTCAACCTCTCGCGGCTCGACAACGAGCTGGCCTTCCGCGGCGACTCGCACGCGGCGCTCCACGACGTGCTCAGGCAGCCGGCGGTCAAGCGGGGGCTGGCGTGCGGGCCGGTGAGCGTCCCGAACCACAAGCTCATCCCCGACGTGCGCTGGATCTCCGACCTGCCCGACGGCAAGGTCCTGGCGCGTAGCGAGGGCTTCTACAAGGGCACCGACGAGGCCAGGATCGCGCGCGCCGCCGGAGTCCGTCGTACCGTCGCAGCGGGCGGGGTCGCGTTGTACCCGCACGGCCGCACCGCCCTCTTCAAGCAGGCCCTCGTCGAGGACTCCGACGATCCTGCGACCGTCCTGCCGCTTGCCGGGTACGAGCGAGTTGCCGTCTCCAACTACTACTCCGCCTATGTCCGCTGCCCCACGCGTTGAGCCTGCGCCGCCTCCGGCGGCTGCTTCGACGCCTCCGGGCGGCCTCGATCCGGTGACGGCTCCGTCACCGGCGACGGCTCCGCGCCCGTACGCGTGGTGGGCCGCGGTGGGCGCCGTGCTGCTCGGCGCGTTCCTGCTGCGGGTGTGGGGGACCGACCACGGGCTGCCGTACGCG
The DNA here is from genome assembly GCA_902806215.1 of uncultured Solirubrobacteraceae bacterium. Classification (GTDB taxonomy): domain Bacteria; phylum Actinomycetota; class Thermoleophilia; order Solirubrobacterales; family Solirubrobacteraceae; genus CADCVT01. The sequence continues at coordinate 5,674 of CADCVT010000022.1, forward strand.
TACAACGCCGACGAGAACGCGCACTTCGTGCCGCGCGCGATCGGCCTCTACGGCCACGAGTGGAACCCGGACTACTTCGTCAACCCGCCCGCCTACACCTACGTCCTGCACGTCGTGTTCAGCGTGTGGTTCGGCGGGCGCGAGGGCGTCTCGCGGCTGTTCGCGACCGACCCGACCGAGGTCTGGGTCGTCGCCCGCACGCTCACCGCGGTGCTCGGCACGCTGTCGCTGTGGCTGCTCTACCTCGCCGGCACGCGGCTGCTCGACCGGCGCGTCGGGCTGCTGTCCGCCGCGCTCGGCGCGGTCGCGTTCCTGCCCGTCTTCTACTCGCACCTCGCGCTCAACGACGTGCCCACGCTCCTGCCGATCTGCATCGCCCTGTACGGCATCGCCGGCGTGCTGCGGCTGGGGCGCCCGCGCGACTACGTCATCGCCGGCCTCGGGATCGGCGTCGCGGCCGCGACGAAGTACACCGGCGGGATCGTGCTGCTGCCGCTGCTGGCGGCCGCGGCGTCGCAGAGCGCCGTACCCGGTGGCATGCGGCCCGCCGTCCGCGGGCTGGCGATCGCGGCCATCAGCGCGCTCGCGGGCTTCATCATCGCCAACCCGTACGCGGTGCTCGACTTCCCGGCGTTCTGGGACGGGATAACGCATCAGTCCTCGGCCGCCGGCGGCGAGACGCAGGGCAAGCTCGGCCTCACCCACGAGAACGGGTTCGTCTACTACCTGTGGTCGTTCACGTGGGGCCTCGGGTGGATCCCGCTGTTCGCCGCCGCCGCCGCGATCCCGCTGCTGTGGCGCGACGAGCGCCGCCTCGTCTGGCTGCTCGTCCCGGCGCCGATCGTGTTCATGCTCTTCATGGGCACCCAGGAGCGCTTCTTCGGCCGCTGGCTCATCCCCGTCTTCCCGTTCATGTGCATCCTGGCGGCCTACGCCGCGCTCGAGCTCGCCGACCGCGGTGGCCTGCGCTGGCCGGCGCTGCGACCGACCCTCGTGGCGATCGGGGTCGTCCTCCTGTGCGGGCAGGGCGCCGTCTACTCGCTGCACATCGGTCAGGTCCTCGAGAAGGAGGACACGCGCAACATGGCCCGCGAGTGGCTTGTCGAGCACGTGCCGCCGCGGTCGAAGATCGTCGTCGAGCCGGTGGTGCCCGACGCGTGGGCGCAGGACATCGGCAACCCGTCGCGCCTGACCTCCAACGGCAACCGGTGGGTGAAGTTCCCGACCTCGCGCTCGCGCATCAACCCGGAGGACCCCGACGGCCCGCTGCTCCCCGAGCCCGGCGAGGTCGTGCACATCGAGGACTACGAGCGCGTGCTCGTCCCGTCGCTCATCGACGAGTACGAGCGCCAGGGGTTCTGCTGGGTGGTGACGGGCTCGACGCAGCGCGGGCGCGCCGAGGCCGAGCCCAAGGAGGTCCCGCAGGCGATCGCGTACTACAAGGAGCTCGAGAAGCGCTCGCGGCTCGCCTACGAGGCGTCGCCGTACGCCCGCGGCCGGGGCCCGGTCGAGTTCAACTTCGACTGGACGTTCGACTACTACCCGCGGGCGTATCACCGCCCCGGCCCCGTGATGTCGATTTACAGGTTGTCCGGCGGCCGTTGCGCGGGCTGAGCCCTTCCTGACGGGACCGTCGTCGTCGTAGAGTGTGCGGGGCTTTCATGACCCTGCGAACCGACACCGACCGAGCGCACATGGCGCGCGCCATCGACCTGGCGCAGCGCGGCCTCGGAACGGTCTCGCCCAACCCGGTCGTCGGCGCGGTCATCGTCCGAGACGGCGAGGTGCTGGGGGAGGGCTGGCACGCCGAGTGGGGCGGGCCGCACGCGGAGGTCAACGCGATCGCCGACGCCGGCCAGCCGGACGGCGGGCTGCGCGGCGCCACGATGTACGTGACGCTCGAGCCCTGCTGCCACACCGGCAAGACCGGCCCGTGCACCGACGCGATCGTCGCGTCGGGCGTGTCGCGCGTCGTCGTCGGCTCCGACGACCCGACCGAGAAGGCGTCCGGCCGCGGCCTCGGGATCCTGCGCGACGAGGGCATCGACGTCGAGGTCGCCGACGGCGAGCTCGCCGCCCGCGCGCGGCTGCTCAACCAGGCCTTCCGCAAGCACTCGCGCACCGGCCGGCCGTGGGTGCTCTTCAAGTCGGCGATGACGCTCGACGGCAAGGTCGCCACCCGCACCGGCGACTCGAAGTGGATCTCCTCCGAGGACTCCCGCGCGATCGCCCACCGCTGGCGCGCCCAGGTCGACGCGGTCGCCGTCGGCGTCGGCACGGCGCTCGCCGACGACCCGCAGCTCACCGCGCGCATCCTCGACGTGCCGCGCCAGCCGCGCCGGGTCGTGTTCGACTCGACCGCGCGGCTGCCGCTCGACTCGCAGCTCGTGCGCGCCGCGCCCGACCCGCCGCTGACCGTCGTCGTCTCGCGCGCCGCCTCGCGCGCCGCGACCGAGGCGCTCGAGATGGCCGGCGCGGAGATCATCGTCGCCACCGGCCAGAACGAGC
>CADCVT010000023.1 GCA_902806215.1 uncultured Solirubrobacteraceae bacterium
CGGCCGCGCCGATGCGAGCGCGAGCGAGTCGCAGGCGCCCGACCCGCGCACGTTGCGGCGGGCCACCGTCTCGGTCTCCGAGCGGGCCGAGGCGCGCTACACGCTGGCCAACGTGCTCGAGGAGACGGGGGCCGAGGCGAGCCTCGTGCGTGAGCTCGAGGAGTACGGCGTCGTCAAGGGCGTCAACCGGGCCGGCACGACGTACTTCGACGAGACCGAGCGCGAGATCGTCCGCGCGGTGACCGAGCTCGCCCGCTACGGCGTCGGCGGCAGGAACCTGCGGGTCTTCCGCACGAGCGCCGACCGCGAGGCCCAGCTGCTCCAGCAGATCCTCGCCCCGGCGCTGCGCTCGCGCAATCCCGAGCGGCGCAAGGAGGCGATCGAGGCGCTGGAGAACCTCGCCGCGGTCGCGACGCACCTCAAGCACCTGCTGCTGATCCGGGATCTGCGCAAGGTGGTCGGGTAGGGTCCGCCGCGCCGTGGACCTCTCCTCGTTCATCCGCGACATCCCGGACTTCCCCAAGCCGGGCATCGTCTTCAAGGACATCACGCCGATGCTGGCCGACGCCCGCGCGCTGGACGCCGCGATCACGGCGATGGCGACGCTCGTCGAGCCGCTCGCGGTCGACGTGGTGATCGGCGCCGAGGCACGGGGCTTCCTGCTCGGGCCGGCGCTCGCGCGCCAGCTCGGCGCCGGCTTCGTCCTCGCGCGCAAGCCGGGCAAGCTGCCGCACGACACCGTGAGCGCCGAGTATGCGCTCGAGTACGGCACCGATGTGCTCGAGCTGCACTCCGACGCGGTCAAGGCGGGCGCGCGCGTGCTCGTGCACGACGACCTCCTGGCCACCGGCGGGACGGCGGGCGCGCTGTGCCGGCTCGTCGAGAGCGTCGGCGGGACCGTCGCGGCCTGCGCGTTCCTGCTCGAGCTCGGGTTCCTCGACGGGCGCGCGGCGCTCGACGGCTACGACGTCCGGGCGCTGATCGAGGCCTGATGCCCGTCGCGTCGCGCACCCGGGTGATCGCCGCCACGCCCGAGCGGCTGTGGCGCATCGTCGGCGACCCGTCGCACCTCGCCCGCTGGTGGCCGAAGGTCGAGCGCATCGAGGGCGTCCGGCGCGGCGCGTTCACCGAGGTCATGCGGACGAAGAAGGGCCGCGCGATCCGCGCGGACTTCCACATCGTCGAGGCCGAGCGCCAGCAGCGGTTCGTGTGGACGCAGGACGTCGAGGGGACGCCGTTCGAGCGCTTCCTGTCGCTCAACGAGGTCGCCGCCGACCTCGAGACCGAGGGCGACGGCACCCGCGTCACGCTGACCGTCCGGCAGAAGCTCCGCGGCCTGTCGCGCGTCGGCGGCGGCTTCATGCTCAAGCGCGCGACGCGCAGGCAGCTCGACGAGGCGCTCGACGCGCTGGCGGGGCTCGTATGAGGTTCTGGGGCTGGGGGGAGGACGGCCACGACGCGCCGCTGCCCGAGGCGGCTGAGGACCTGCTCGAGCGCGAGCTCGACGTGCCGCCCGGGCCCCGGCGAGAGCCCGTCGCTCTCGGCGACATCGACCTTCCCGAGTCCCGTCTGGACGCTGAGGACCTCGCTTCCGTCGCTGAGTCGTTCTCGGTGCGCACCGATCGCGAGGCTCGTGTGCTGCATGCCGCAGGCAAGGCGTATCCGGATCTGGTCCGGATGCGTTCCGGCGACCTGGCCTCCGCTCCTGACGCCGTCCTGTCTACGACGAGCAGCGAGGGAGTGAAGGACGCTCTCGCGTGGTGCTCCTCTCGCGGCGTCGCCTGCGTTCCGTTCGGGGGTGGAACCTCGGTCGTCGGCGGGGTCGAGCCTCTGCGTGGTTCCTTCTCGTCGGTCGTCTCGTTGGATCTTCGTGGCCTGAACCGGCTGGTCGGGGTGGACGAGCGCTCGCTGACCGTCGAGGCCGAGTCCGGGTTGCTGCTTCCAGAGCTCGAGCAGCAGCTCGGCGCGCGGGGCCTGACGCTCGGGCACTTCCCGCAGTCCTACGAGTACGCGACGATCGGCGGCTGCGTGGCCGCGCGGTCGGCGTGTCAGGCGTCGACGGGGTACGGGCGGATCGACGAGCTCGTCCTCGGCCTGAAGATGGCCTCGCCGAGCGGCGACGTCGACCTCGCCGCAATGCCCGCCAGCGCGGCCGGGCCCGACCTGCGCGAGCTCGTCGTGGGCAGCGAGGGCGCGTTCGGCGTCATCACGTCGTCGCTGCTGCGCGTGCGGCCGCGCCCGCAGGAGACGCGGTACGAGGGGTTCGCGTTCGGGTCGTTCGGCGAGGGCGCCGAGGCGCTGCGGATCCTCGAGCAGGCCGGTGCGGCGCCCGACGTCGCGCGGCTGAGCGACGAGGACGAGACGCGGATGTCGTTCGCGATGGCCGGCGGCGGCGCGAAGGCGCGTGCGGCCGGTCTCTACCTACGCGCCCGCGGCGTCGCCGGCGGCTGCCTGGCGATCTGCGGCTGGGAGGGCGATCCCGAGAGCGTCGCCCGGCGGCGCGGCCGCACGATCGCGCTGCTGAAGGCCAACGGCGGCGTGGCGCTCGGCCAGGCGCCGGGCCGCGCCTGGGTCAAGGGCCGCTACCACGGGCCGTACCTGCGCGACGAGCTGCTGGCCCGCGGCGTGTTCGTCGAGACGCTGGAGACCGCGACCCAGTGGTCGGGGCTCTTCACCCTCTACAACGCGGTCGGCCGCGCGCTGCGCGACGCGCTCGGGCAGTGCGTCGTCATGTGCCACATCTCGCACCTGTATCCGAGCGGCGCGTCGCTGTACTTCACGTTCCTGGCCCGCGCCCGCGACGGCGAGGAGCTCGACCAGTGGCGCGCGGCCAAGCACGCGGCGTCCGAGGCGATCCTGGCGAGCGGCGGCACGATCACGCACCACCACGCGGTCGGCAAGGACCACGCCGAGTACCTGCCACGCGAAGCGGGCGAGCGAGGCATCGCGGCGCTGCGAGCGGTGAAAGCGGAGCTCGACCCCGCCGGGATCATGAACCCCGGCAAGGTCCTCCAGCTCTGACAGAACCCGCGAACGTACGCGCTGCCGGGCTCTGGCCCGGCACGACGTACGTTCGGCGCGCCGTTACGGGGTGGGGGTGCCGCCCGAGCCGCCGCCGGTGTCCGGCGCGGGCGCTTCGGCGGGCGGCTGGCCCTCGGCGGGCGGCTGGGCCGCTCCGTCGCCGGGCTGGCC
>CADCVT010000024.1 GCA_902806215.1 uncultured Solirubrobacteraceae bacterium
CGTCGACGCCGTGGTGGCCGCGCGCGGCGGCCCGCTCGGAGCGCAGGTCCTCGTCGGCGACCACCGCGATGGTCGCGTCGTAGACGCCCTCCATCCCGGCCTCGAAGAGCAACGGCGTCTCGACGACCGCGGCGCGCGGCGCGGGGTCCGCTGCGCGCGCGCTCTCGAGGAAGGAGGCGACGCGCTCGCCGACGCGCGGCCAGATGAGCTGCTCGAGCCAGGTCCGCTCGTCGGCGTTGCCGAACGCGTGCTTGGCGATCTCGGAGCGGTCGACGACGCCGCCGGGCGCGACGGAGTCCCCCCAACGCTCGACGACGAGGTCGCGGACCTCGTCGCTCGCGTACAGCTCGTGGACCACCGCGTCGGTCGACAAGGTCGCCGCGCCGAGCCGCTCGAGGGCGGCCAGCGCGGTCGACTTGCCAGATCCAAGGCCTCCGGTGAGGCCGACGAAGGGCACCGTCATGCGGAGCCCTCCGGTCCTACGACGGCTGCTCGGCCTCGTCGGCGGCAGCGTCGGCCGCGACGGCGTCCTGGTCGACGATCGCGTCGTCGGCGATCTCCGCGTCGGCTGCTGCCTCGGGCTCGTCGGCGGCGTCGGGCTCGTCGGCGGCGTCGGGCTCGTCAGCCGCCTCCTCGGCGGCCGCGACGGCCACCGTGTCCTGGTCGACGATGCCGTCCGGCACGGGCGCGGCGGCGTCCGAGCCGACGGGCTCGACGGGAGCCTCGTCCTCGGCCGGGGCCGTCTCGGCGGTGCCGGTGGCCTCCGGGGCGATCTCCTCCTCGGCGGCGCGAACCGGCGGCTCGCCCTCCTCTGCGGGGGGATCGACACCGGCGGGAGCCTCGGTGAACACGTCGTCGCTCAGCCCGAGCGACGGCAGGTTGTCGAGGTCGCCCGGATCGAGGTGCTCGCTCTCGTCGCCCGGCTCCGGCGGCGGCGCGCCGTCGCGGCGCTCGAGGACCTGGCCCTCGACGCGCTTGGCCGACAGCGACAGCCGGCGGCGCTCGGAGTCGATCTCGAGGATCTTGACCTTGAGCTCGGTGCCCGGCTCGACGATCTCGCGGGGGTTCTCCACGTGGTACGGAGCCAGCTCGGAGATGTGCACGAGGCCCTCGACGCCGTCGAGGATCTCGACGAACGCGCCGAACGTGACGACCTTGGTGACCTTGCCCTCGAGCTCGTCCCCGACGTTGTACATCGAGATGACGCGCTGCCAGGGGTCCTCCTGGGTCTGCTTGAGACCGAGGGAGATCCGTTGCCGGTCACGGTCTATATCGAGGACCTTCACCTGCACGACGTCACCGATCGCGATCACCTCACTGGGGTGATTCACGTGCGACCAGGACAGCTCGGAGATGTGGATCAGGCCGTCGATGCCGTTGAGGTCGACGAACGCGCCGAAGTCGACGATGTTCGAGATCGTGCCCTCGACGACGAGGCCCGGCTGGAGGCGGTCCAGGATCTCCTGGCGCTGCTCCTTGCGCTCCTCCTCGAGCACAGCGCGGCGGCTGAGCACCACGTTGTTGCGCGAGCGATTGAGCTCTATCACCTTCGCTTCCATCGTCTGGCCGAGGAACTCGTCCAGGTTCGGGACGCGACGGATGTCGACGAGGGACGCCGGGAGGAAGCCGCGGACGCCGAGGTCGATGATGAGACCGCCCTTGACGACCTCGATCACCGTGCCCGGGATCGGCTGGCCGGACTCCTGGGCAGCCTCGATGCGACGCCATGCCTTCTCGAAGCGCGCACGCTTCTTGGACATGATGAGGCGGCCGTCCTGATCCTCCTTGGTGAGGACCAGCGCGTCGACCTCCTCGCCCATCTCGACCTCGTCATGCGGGTCGACGGACTTGCGGATCGAAAGCTCGTTGGAGGGGATGACCCCCTCGCTCTTGTACCCGATGTCGACGAGGACCTCGTCGTTGTCGATCCGGACCACTCGGCCGGTGACGACGTCGCCTTCGTCGAAGGGGCGCAGCGTCGCGTCGTAGTTGGGGACGATTTGACCGTCGATCTCCAGAAGGAGGCCGTCGGAACCGTCGACTACGCGCGGGTCGGTTGTGTCAGTTGCCATGAGTCGCGAAAGGTTAGCGCGCCACCGCCTCTCATCCACGCGTGAGGCTCGGTCGTATTCTCAGGCGCCATGCCGGTGAGAGCCACGAAGAGAGGGGTCGATCGCACCCCGTTGGACCGAGACGTCGACGTGCTCATCTGCGGGGCGTCCTTCGCGGGCCTCGCCGTCGCGCGTGAGCTGGCCGGCTCCGGGCGCGAGGTCCTGCTCGTCGATCGCTACGACATCGGCGAGCGCCAGACGTCCGCGTGCGCGGCTCCCACCGAGTGGCTGACGAACCTCGATCTCGGCCCCGCGGTCCTCCAGACGTTCGACAAGCTCGTCATCCACACGCCCGGCCGGTCCTTCACGTGGCGCCTGCCGTGGACGTTCTCGACGTTCGACTACCGCATGGTCTGCGAGCTGCTGTTCGAGCAGGGCGGCGCCGACTTCGACACCGCGAAGGTCGACGGGCGCACGGGCTCGACCGTGCACACCGACCGCGGCGACCTGCGCTCGCCGCTCGTCGTCGATGCGCTCGGCTGGCGGCGCGTGCTCGGCACCGGCACGGTCCAGCCGCCCGAGGCGTTCCTGTCGCGCGGCCTCGAGGTCCATCCCGAGGGACGCGGCGACGACCTCGAGCTGTGGCTCGACCCGAAGTACGTGCCGCGGGGCTACTCGTGGTCGTTCCCGGCCGACCACGAGGTGCGCGTCGGCGTCGGCTCGTTCGACCCGCGCCATCACGTCAAGGACCCGACCGTGCAGCTCGCGCGCGACGAGGGCGTCGAGCCGATCGGCTTCCAGGGCAACTGGATCCCGCACAAGCTGCGCAAGGGCACCGAGGACGTCGTGTTCTTCACCGGCGACAGCGCCGGCCACTGCCTGCCGGTCACCGCCGAGGGCATCCGCACCGCGCTGCACTTCGGGCTGACGCTGGGCCGCGAGCTGCGCTCCGTCGTCGACGGGCGCCAGACGCGCGAGCAGGCGCTGGCGCGGTACGCGCAGTTCAACGACGCGCACGCGCACACGTTCCTGTGGATGAAGCGCGTGCAGAACCTCGTCGGGCGGATCAACCCGACGCCGCTGATGCCGCTGGCCGCGAAGGCCTTCGAGAGCGACCGCCTGACCCGCTGGGCGTTCGAGCACTACCTGGCGATCGCACCGCCGACAGCGGCGCTGGCGCCCCCCGCGCCGGCGCGAACGCGCCCGCTCGCGGTCGCCTAGCCGCCATCACCTCGCTCCGCCTCCCCGCAAGGCGAGCCACCCATCGACGCTGCGCGACCTCCGGCTCAGGGAGGGTCTCGCGCGGCCGGTGGAGCTCCTGGAGCCGCGCGTACAACGCGCAAGGCGCGCAACTGCCCGCGCCGAGTGTCCAGTTGTGCACGCTGACCGGCGAGGCTTCGCGGGCGGCCGGCACGTCGCGCTGCGCAGAACGTCACATCCAGTAGGGCGCAGCGTGGCAACTGTTGCGTACAGCGCCGTAGTGGTGCAGAACGCAACAGCGAGGTCCTCCGCGGCCCGAGGTGTTGCGTTCTGCACCACAACCCGCCAGGCGTCTGAAGCCTCATGACTCTGCTGCCCTCGCCAGTCAATCGGACGGCGCGCCGAGAACGCGCGGAGCTCCACGGGCGTTCGTGACGGGAATCTGCCCCGGTGAGGTGGCACGGCCGCGGGCCGGCGGCGACCGCGGAACGGTGGCTCGGCGAGAGCCCGGGACTGGCGTTGGGAGCGGATGGCGCTGGGTACCTTCGTCGGCATGTCCCGTCCGGTCCTCCTCTCGCTGCTCGCCCTCGCTCTCGTTCCCGCGTCGTCGCAGGCCGCTGGCCAGGCTCCGACGCCGGAGCCGGGCGTCACGCGGCAGGCGATCCTCGTGGGCAACAACTGGGACGGGACGACCGACGTCGTCGACCCCGAGACGTTCGAGCGCCTGGACCGCATCGACGTCGTCCCGGACAAGGCCGAGCGCGAGGGCGAGATCATGTTCTCCCCCGACCGCGCCGCGTACTACGAGGCGATCCGCCAGCTCATCGGCGAGGGCAACCACCAGTACAACGACGACGTCTTCTCGTCGCACGACGGCTCGACGATCTTCGTCTCGCGCCCGAGCTTCGCCGACGTCGTCGCGATCGACCTCGCGACGAAGAAGATCAAGTGGCGCACGCCGGTCAAGGGCTACCGCTCCGACCACATGGCGATCAGCGACGACGGCACGAGGCTCCTCGTGTCGGCCTCGACCGGCAACGTCGTGCACGAGATCGAGACGGCGACCGGCAAGATCGTGCGCGAGTTCCCCTCCGGAGATTCCCCTCACGAGAACGTCTACTCCAAGGACGGCTCGACGATCCTCCACGCCTCGATCGGCCGCGTGTACCTGCCGGTCGACCGCCCGCGCACGCTCGCGTCGGCCACCCGCGGCGGCGAGTTCTTCCAGGTCATGGACGCGAAGACCGGCCAGGTGCGCAAGCGGATCGTCATGAGCGAGAAGATGAAGGAGGCCGGTCACCACGACTTCAGCGCCGCGATGCGGCCGATGACGCTCAGCCCCGACGAGAGGTTCCTCTACTTCCAGCTCTCGTTCTTCCACGGGTTCGTCGAGTACGACCTCGTCAACGACAAGGTCACGCGCATCGCGCGGCTGCCCATCCCCGACGAGACCGCGCTGATCCCGCAGGAGCAGTACCTGCTCGACTCCGCGCATCACGGGCTCGCGCTCGACCCCACCGGCAAGAAGCTCTGCGTCGCCGGCACGATGAGCGACTACGCGGCGATCGTCGACCGCCAGACGTTCGCGCCGAAGGTCATCCCCGGCGTCAAGAAGCCCTACTGGTCGACCAACAGCGCCGACGGCCGGCACTGCTACGTCTCGGCGTCGCAGGCCGACGAGGTGCTCGTCATCGACTACGCGAGCGAGAAGGTCGTGCACCGCATCCCGGTCGGCCGGCACCCGCAGCGCGTGCGCAACGGCGTCGTCCGCATCGCCGACTACCCGCGGGGCAGACACAGCGAGAAGTTCGAGCTCGAGATCTTCCACGAGCGCGCGCCGATCGGGATCGAGCGCGGCGACGAGAACATCGGCTGCCGCGCGAAGGACGCCAGCCGGCTGCGGCTGCGTCGCTGCCGGGTTGAGCTGAAGGCCGCCCCGCGCCGCGGAGCCAAGCCGGTCCTCATCGCCGCCGGTGAGCGCTTCGCGCCGGACCGCCGCTCGTTCGAGGTCGACGTCGACCTCAACGCGGCCGGCAGGGCGCTGCTCAAGCGTCAGCCCCGCGGGTTCAGGACGACCCTCACCGCACGCGGCGTCGACTCCGTCGGCCGCACGAAGACCGTCACGAAGCGCGTGACGTTCCGCCGCGGCGTCCGTTAGCGGCCGGGGCCGGTCGCCGCGGCTGCGGCCGCAGCTCCCGCCGGCGCGGTCGCCAGTCCGTCGTTCGGTGCTCCCGCGAGCTGCCCGCCCGCGCAGTCGACCGAGCGCACCTCGCGGCGTGGCGCGTTGCGGATGAAGAAGAGGCCGATGAGGCCTCCGAGCACGAGCAGCCCCGTCGAGAACGCGAGGCCCATGCGGAAGCCGTCGAGGTCGAGCGTGCCGCCGATGACCGCGCCGATCGCGGCGGTGGCCAGCAGCGAGGCGACGCGCGCCACCGCGTTGTTGACGCCCGACGCGATGCCCGCGTTCTGCTCCTCCGCGTCAGCGAGGATCGCCGCGGTGAGCGGCGACACGGTCGCGGTCAGCCCGAGCCCGAACACGACGATGCCGGGGAACACCTCGGTCCAGTACGCCGGCTCCTCGTCGATCATCAGCAGTAGCAGCAGCGTCCCGGCAGCGGACACCATCGGTCCGAACGCCATGAAGAGCCGCGGCCCGTACCGGTCGGCCAGCGCGCCGAAGCGGCGCGAGAACAGGAACATGACGGCGGTCACCGGCAGCGCCGCCGACCCGGCCTTCAGCGCCGAGTAGTCGCCCACCTGGATGAGGAACAGGGTCAGCAGGAAGAACATGACGCCGAGCCCGCCGTACATCGCGAGCGTCTCGACGTTGCCCCACGCGAAGTTCCCGCGCCGGAACAGCCCGAGCGGCAGCATCGGCTCCCGCGCGCGCCGCTCGTACGCGAGGAACGCCGCGAACACGAGCACGCCGCCGACGATCGGGACGAGTACCTGCGGATCGCCCCACCCGAGGTCCGGCTGGCGGACCAGGCCGAACGTCGGGCCGGCGAGGCCGATCGCGCACAGGACCGACCCGAGCACGTCCGGCCGGGCGTGCGCGCGCCCCTCGACCGGGCCGGGCATCCGCGTGGCGATCGCGAGCGTCCCGAGCACGAACGGGACGTTGATCGCGAAGATCAGCCGCCAGTCGAGCGTGTCGACGATCCACCCGCCGAACGTCGGGCCGACGATCATCGCCATGCCCGAGTAGGCGGTCCAGGTCCCGATCGCCTTGCCGCGCTCCTGCTCGCTGAACGCCGCGACGATGATAGCCAGCGACGCCGGCGTCAGCAGGGCGCCGAAGATCCCCTGCAGCGCGCGGCCCGCGACGAGCACCTCGATCGAGGGCGCCGCCGCGCAGACCGCCGAGACGGCGCCGAACCCCGCGACGCCGATCATGAACACGCGCTTCTCGCCGTAGAGGTCGCCGAGCGAGCCGCCGACGAGGATCAGCGACGCGAGGAACAGCAGGTACGCGTTCACCACCCACTGCTGACCGGACAGCCCGCCGCCGAGGTCGTCGGTGATCGCCGGGAGCGCGACGTTGACCACCGTCGAGTCCAGCAGGACCACGAAGGATCCTGCGATGGCGGCTATCAGGGTGAGCCGTCTGGGGTCAGAACCCACGGCGCTCGCGGTCCGCGGCGGGCGAGGCTCCGCCCGCCCACAGCCGCTTCCACGAGTACGCCAGCCACACGAGTGCGAGGACCAGCGCGGCTATCCCCCAACCGGGCTGCTCGGACGGGTCGACCCCGCCGATCGCGACGAAGAACAGATAGAGGACGACAAGCGCGCCGCACGCGGCCAGCAGGAACGTCAAGGGGTTCGCGCGCCCCTGGTAGTCGGCCGAACGGCGCCCCGCACTCGAACGCCTGTCAGATCGCTGTCGCCGCTCCATACCCCGAATCAGAACACGACCGTGCGCGGTCCGTCAACCAGGACGCGATCTTCGAGGTGCCAGCGGACCGCTCGCGCGAGCACCGAGCGCTCGATGTCGCGCCCCGTCCGGCGCAGCGCCGCTACGTCGTCGGCGTGCGTGACGCGCTCGACGTCCTGCTCGATGATCGGCCCGGCGTCGAGCTCCTCGGTGACGTAGTGGGCGGTCGCGCCGATGATCTTCACGCCCCGCTCGTGCGCCCGCCCGTACGGGTCGGCCCCGGCGAACGCCGGGAGGAACGAGTGGTGGATGTTGATGACGGGGACGCCGATCCGCGCCAGGAACTCGCCGCTGAGGATCTGCATGTAGCGCGCGAGGACGACGAGGTCGGCGCGCGCCTCTTCGAGGATCCGCACCATCTCGCGCTCCGCCTCCTCCCGGATGTCGCGCGTGTTCGGCACGTGGAAGAACGGCTCATCGAGGGAGACGACATTTGCCTCTGCGTCCCGGTGGTTGCTGATGACCGCCGCGATCTCCGCGTTCAGCTCGGCTTCGCGCTGGCGCCACAGGAGGTCGAGCAGACAGTGCTGCTCGCGCGACACGAGGATCGCCACGCGCTTCGGAAGCTTGCTCTCCGTCACCGAGTAGTTCATGCCGAAGCGCGCGGCGACCGCGTCGAAGCCGACCAGCGGCACCGTGTGCTCGAACTCCATCCGCAGGAAGAACCGCTCGCCCGAGTGCTGAGCGGACGACAGGATGTTCGCGCCGCTATCGAACAGGAAGCCGGCGATCGCGGCGACGATGCCGGGCTGGTCCGGGCACGAGACGACGAGACGCGAGCGCATCCGCGGGGACGCTAGCCCACTCGCCTCGCGCCGTGGCCGACCCCGCGCCGATCTACCGCGCGCCGATGCGCCGCCCGCGACCGCGACCTCGAGCCCCGAACCGCCGCGCTGTGGGATCTCGTCAACGCGGGCTTGCGCTGACCGCCCGAGCGCACGGGTACACCCGAAGCATGTTCAGAACCCTCTTCCGCTTCATGGCCGCCAAGCGTCTCTTCGAGATGGTCCGCGGTCGCCGCGGCCGCGGCAGCTACTAGTCGCGCACGATCAGGTAGACGCCTGCCGCGAGCAGGAGGATCCCGACGAGCTTCGCCGCCGTCACCGGCTCCTTGGCGACGCCGAGCCAGCCGTACTGGTCGATGACCACCCCGGCGGTCAGCTGCCCGGCGATCGTCGCCGCGACGACGGGTCCGGCGCCCAGCTCGCGCACCGTGACGAGCACGGTCGTCACGTAGATCGCGCCGAGCACGCCGCCCGTGAGGTAGTACCAGCTGAGGTTCCTCGCCTCGGGGATCTGCGAGAAGCCGCCCTTGGCAACCGCCGCGATCGCAGCGAGGACGAGCGTCCCGATCGCGAACGACACGAACGCGGCCTGGAACGTCCCGACGCTCTTGCCCAGCGCGGAGTTGATCGGCGCCTGCAGCGCGATGAGGCCGCCCACGAAGGCGGTCAGCGCGACGGCGGCGCCGCTGCTCACTTCGCGTCCAGCCACGTCTTGCCGTGCCCGGCGTCGACGGCGAGCGCAGGCTCGCGCGGCTCCCACGGCGCGATCATCTCGCGCACGACGAGCTCCTGCACCGCGTCGACCTCATCCTGGGGCACCTCGAACAGCAGCTCGTCGTGCACGGTGAGGATGAGGCGCGCCTTCAGGCCACTGGCGTCGAGCGCGGTCTGCGTGCCGACCATCGCGAGCTTGAGCACGTCGGCCGCCGTGCCCTGGATGACCGTGTTGACGGCCAGACGCTCGCCGAGCGTGCGCACCTGCCAGTTGCGCGCGCGCATCTCGGGCAGCTGACGGCGCCGGCCGTAGAGCGTCGTGACGAAGCCCTCCTCGCGAGCCTTCTCGATCGTCGACTGCATGAATTCGTGGACCTTGGCGAAGCGCTCGAGGTACGCGTCGATGAAGGTCTTGGCCTCCTCGCGCGGGATGTTCAGCCGCTCGGCCAGCCCGTAGTCGCTCAGGCCGTAGACGATGCCGTAGTTGATCATCTTCGCCTTGGAGCGGTCCATCGGCGTGAGCTCCTCGGGCTGCTTGTCGAAGACCTGCGACGCGGTCGCGGTGTGGACGTCCTCGCCGCGGATGAAGATCTGCTTGAGCACGTCCTCGTCGGCGACGTGGGCGAGGATCCGCAGCTCGACCTGCGAGTAGTCGGCGCTGATGAGCACGTGGCCCTCGTCGGCCTCGAAGCAGCCGCGGATCTCGCGCCCGAGCGGGGTGCGGATCGGGACGTTCTGCATGTTCGGGTTCGTGCTCGA
>CADCVT010000025.1 GCA_902806215.1 uncultured Solirubrobacteraceae bacterium
GGAGACTGGCACCGCCGCCGCGCGCGAGCTGCTCTACAAGGCGTGCGCGATGGCCGACCGAAACGAGCCCGGCCTGGCGAAGTACAGCTCGATGGCCAAGCTCTTCGCCTCGGACAACGCGATGCGCGTCACCGTCGAGGCGGTCCAGGTCCTCGGCGGCTACGGGTACGTCAAGGAGTATCCGGTCGAGCGGTACATGCGCGACGCGAAGATCACCCAGATCTACGAGGGCGCCAACGAGATCCAGCGCCTCGTGATCGCCAGGACCATGCGGTGAGCGGGCTCCCGCCCAGCCTGCGGCGGATCGCCTTCGCGGCGGCCGTCGCGCTGTGCGCGGGGCTGACGCTGATCGTCCTGCTCAACGGCTTCCACTCGAACGGGCTGCTGCGCGCGCTCCAGGGCGTCGCGGTCGTCGTGACGATCTTCGGGGTGGTGGGCTTCGTGATGATGAGCATCGGCCTGCGCATGGCCGACTGGCGCGAGCCCGAGTCCGAGGAGGAGTTCAACAGGATCGTCGAGCGCTCCGAGCGGCTCGCGCGGCAGGGGACCGCCGCCGACCCGGAGGAGATGGAGTTCATGGACCTCGACCCGTTCTCAGACGTGGACTTCGAGGAGCTCGTGCGCGAGGCCCTCGACGAGCTGCCCGACCTGCTCCAGGGCGCGCTGCAGCGCAACGTCGGCGTGGTCATCTCCGACGACGGGCGCAAGCACGGCGCCTACGGCCTCTACCGCGGCGACGGCGTCGCCCGCGACAACTTCCCCGACCAGATCATCATCTTCCGCGACACCCTGCGCCGCGACTTCGGCCACGACGCCGACATGCTCCGCGAGCAGGTCACGATCACGGTGCGCCACGAGCTGGCCCACCACCTCGGAGCCGACGAGCTCGGCGTCCGGGACCTCGGGCTCTAGCCGCCATCCGCTCGCGCCTCACGCGCGTGAGGCCGGCGCACCACCCATCCGCGCGCAGTTGCGGGGCCGGCCGCTGCGAGCCGTACGGCAGCCAGACTCAGAGCCACTTCGCTCGCCGCAGGAACGCCCACAGGGCGAACGAGCACGCGACCATCAGCAGCAGGGCCATCGGGTAGCCGAGGTGCCACCCGAGCTCGGGCATGTTCTCGAAGTTCATGCCGTAGACGGTCCCGATGAGCGTCGGGACGATCCCGATCGCCGCCCAGCCCGAGACCTTGCGGACGACCTCGTTCTGGCGCACGCCGATGACGCCGATGTTCGCCTGCAGGACCGCGTCGAGCAGGTCGCGCTGCATGAGGACCTCCTCGTGCATCCGGCGCACGTGGTCGCCGACGTCGCGGTAGAACGACCGCAGCTCGGCGTCCATCTCGGACAGGAGCGTGCCGCGCTCGAGCTGCTCGAGCGGCGTCAGGAGCGGATGGACCGCGCGGAAGAACCCGGTCATCTCGCGGCGCAGGAAGTAGATGCGCTGCGTCTGGTCCTCGCGGCGCTCGAAGACCGCCTGCTCGACCTCCTCGATGTCGTTCTCGATCCCCTCGACGACCGGCTCGTAGTCGTCGACGATCTTGTCGAGGATCGCCCACACGACCGCGGTGGTGCCGAAGCCGGCGAGGTCGGGCCGCGACTCGAGGCGCTGCCGGACGCCGCGCAGGTCGTTCGCGTCGCCGTGGCGGACCACGACGACGTAGGAGGGGCCGACGAAGATGTGCACCTCGCCGAACTCGACGACCTCGGCGGCGTCGTCGTAGCGCGCGGTCTTCAGCACGACGAAGAAGTTCCCGTCGCCGTAGTCCTCGATCTTCGGCCGCTGGTGCATCTGGCGGGCGTCCTCGACCGCGAGCTCGTGCAGCCCGAACCGCGCCTGCGCCTCGGCGAGCTCCTCCTGGCTCGGATCGGCGAAGCCGATCCACACGAAGCCCTTGCCGTCGTCGTCCTGCCAGCGCTCCTCGGCCTCGGCGAGCGACAGGGTCTCCCCGTGCTGGCGGCAGCCGTCGGCGTAGTGGGCGCAGTCGACGACGGGCATCCGGCACATCATGATCGCCGCGCCGACGGGACCGCCCTCCGGCGCCCGCCGCGGCCCGCTCTAGGGTGTCCCGCCGTGAGCGACCACGACCCAGCGACCCTCCAGATCGAGGTCGACGAGCTGGGCTCGCACTTCGTGCTGCGGACGTCGCGGGCGGCTGTCGCCGCCGGCCTCCCCGAGGCCGCTCCCGCCGGAGACGACGCCCGGGTGGCACCCGCGATCCCGGCCGTGGCGGCAGCGCTGCGGGCGCTGGTCGACGACGACGCGGACGTCGAGCTCGAGCCGCGCGCCGGCGCCCTGCTCGACACCGTCGGCCGCCTCCCCGAGACCGCCTCGGCGGTCGCGCACCTGTGCGAGCACAAGCCCGGCCGGCCGGGCGTCGTGATCGCCGCCGCGCGCGAGGCCGCCGCCCGCGCCGCGCTCGGCGGGCTCCCCGAGCACCGGCACGACCCGACGCTCGACCGCTGGTGGATCCCTGCGAACGACGAGCCGCTCGCGGCGCTCGGCGACGCGCTCGACGCGAGCTCCGCGCTCGCCGCGACGCCCGAGGTCCACGAGCGCCTCGGCCGCTTCGAGCAGCCGTCGCTCACCATGGCCGCGGTCGCCGGCCTCGAGCTCGGCCGCGTGGTCGAGGTCGGCGACGGCCGGCCGGGCGAGCGCCGCCTGCGCCTGTGCCGCCGCTGCCATCCAGAGCTCGAGGCCGAGCTGCGCGAGGCCGGGCTCGACGTCAGCCGCTCGTTCGACTCGTGGTGGGTCGCGATCGACGCTGAGCACGCGCGCCTGCGCGAGCTGCTCGCCGCCCGCCCCGAGCTCGACGCGACGCCCGCGGTCCTGGACGAGCTCGACCGCGCCGCCGCCCGCGCGAGCGAGGTCGCCGAGATCGAGCGCCTCTCGGCCGCCCGCGAGGGCCCGACCGAGATCGACGGCGTCGGCCTGCCCCTGCGTCCGTTCCAGGGCGCCGCCGTCGAGTACGCGCTGCGCACCCGCCGGACGTTCCTCGCCGACGAGCCCGGGCTCGGCAAGACCGTGCAGGCACTGGCCTCGATCGCTGCGGCCGACGCGTTTCCGGCGCTTGTCGTCTGCCCGGCCTCGCTGCGCCTCAACTGGATCCGCGAGGCGTCGCGCTGGCTCCCGGACCGCACCACGCGCGTCGCCGCGGGCACCGAGCCCGTCGACGGCGTCGACGTCCACGTGACGAGCTTCGAGTCGCTGCATCGCCAGGTCGAGCGGTTTCGCGCGGAGCCGCTGCGCGCGCTCGTCGTCGACGAGTCGCACTTCTGCAAGAACCCGGCGGCACGGCGCACGAAGGCGGTGCAGGCCGTCGCCGACGCGCTGTCGCCCGACGCGCTCGTCCTGCTGCTCACCGGCACGCCGATCGTCAACCGGCCCGAGGAGCTCGGCGCGCAGCTGCGGATCCTCGGGCGCCTCGACGAGGTCGCGGGCGAGCGCACGCTCGCGCGGGTGCACGGCAGCGGCCGCGACCTCGGGCAGCTCAACGCCCGGCTGCGCCGGACGTGCTTCGTCCGTCGCAAGAAGAGCGAGGTGCTCCAGCAGCTCCCCGCCAAGCAGCGCGTCGTCGTCCCGCTCGAGCTCGCCAACCGCGCCGAGTACCGCCGGCTCGAGAACGACACCGCCAAGTGGCTGCGCGAGCAGGCCGAGAGCGACGCGCGGTTCCTCGACACGCTGAACGGGCTGACCGAGGACGAGCGCGAGGCCGCCGTGCGCGAGCGTGGCCGCGCGACCGAGCAGCGCACGCGCCACGCGCAGGCGCTCGTGCGCATCGGCAAGCTGACGCTGCTCGCGGCGCGCGGCAAGACCGACGCCGCGATCGAGTGGATCTCGACCATCCTCGACGCCGACGAGAAGCTCGTCGTCTTCTGCCGCCACCTCGAGATCGGCGACCGGCTGCACGCGGCGTTCCCGACCGCCGCGCTCGCGACCGGTCGCCTCGGCGCCGACCGTCGCAACGAGGAGATCCGGCGCTTCCAGGAGGACTCGGAGTGCCGGCTCATCGTGTGCTCGATCGACGCGGCGGGCGTCGGCGTGACGCTGACGTCCGCGTCGAACGTCGCGTTCGTCGAGATGGCGTGGACCCCGGCCGCCCACGACCAGGCCGAGGACCGCGTGCACCGCATCGGCCAGCGCGAGGCCGTCACCGCGTGGTACCTGCTCGCCGCCGACACGATCGACGAGCAGATCGCCGACGCGGTCGAGCGCAAGCGCCGGCTGGTCGACGCGACGAGCGACGGGGCCGTGCTGCGCGACGAGGTGCCGCTGGACGAGCTGCTCGGCCAACTGGTCGATCGCGCGACCGGATGAGGGTGCGTCGAAGCACCCGGAAAAGGCCCGTGAATGCAGCGTAACGTCGCTTCTGGCACGCACCCCGTTCGCCGACGGCCAGATCTACGAGCGCGGCGGCGAGCTCATCGACAAGGGCCACGCGGCGGTCAGAGCGCTGGCGCGCGAGTTCAGCCTGCCGGTCGACAACCTCCTCGCCGCCGAGGCCAACGGCACTGAGCCCACCTACCACTTCGACGGCCAGCACTACTCGTACGCGCAGGCGACGAACGACCTCAAGGGGATCTGGCAGCGGATCCACTCCGACGTCTCGGCCGCCTCCTACCCGACGCTCTACGACCTCTCGACCCCTCGCGGACGCAAGCTCGACGCGATGAGCATCGCCCAGTGGATCGACAACTACGTCCCGGGCGGGCGCTCGTCGAAGCTCGGTCAGCTCCTCGACGTCGCCTACAACATCGAGTACGGCGCGGAGTGCACGGAGCAGAGCTCGCTCAACATGCTCTACCTCCTCGGCTACTCCGGTCAGGGCCAGCTGCGGATCTTCGGCCCGTCGGACGAGAAGTACCACGTGCGCGGCGGCAACGACCAGATCGTCGACGGCCTCGCGGGGGCGATCGGCCAGGCGTCGATCAAGCGCGGCCACATGCTCACCGCGGTCCGCGAGACGACGGCCGGCGCGTACACGCTGAGCTTCGCCAACGGCGTCGCCGTCACGGCCGACAAGGTCGTCCTCGCGCTGCCGTTCTCGATCCTGCGCTCGTCGGTCGACATCTCCGCCGCGGGCTTCAAGGCGCGCAAGCGACCGCGATCGCCGAGCAGGGCATGGGCACGAACTCGAAGCTCCACGTGCAGTTCACCGACCGCCACTGGGTCGGCCTGGGCTCGAACGGCGACACGTTCTCCGACCGCGGCTACCAGAACACGTGGGAGGTCTCGTGCGCGCAGGCAGGCAGCAGCGGGCTGCTCGTCAACTACACCGGCGGGAACGTCGGCGCGAGCTTCGGCACCGGGACGCCGGCGTCGCGGGCGAAGACGTTCCTCGGGCAGGTCGAGCCGGTGCTCCCGGGCATCTCGAAGAAGTTCAACGGCCGAGCGGCGATCGACTTCTGGCCGGGCAACCCGTGGACGAAGGGCTCCTACGCGTACTGGAAGGTCGGCCAGTACACGAAGCTCGCGGGCGTCGAGCGCGAGGTCGAGGGTCGCCTCGGCGCCTGCCACTTCGCGGGCGAGCACACCTCGGTCGACTTCCAGGGCTACCTCAACGGCGCTGTGGAGACCGGCCAGCGGGTCGCCGACGAGATCGTCGCGTCGCTGACCGCGAGGAGGTAGCCCGGGACCCGGGGTCGATATCCTCTGAGGCGTGGCCCCCGCGAGTGCGACGCCGGGGGGATAAACCCGCTCCGCGAGTGCGACGCCGGAGCTGACTCCAAAGGACACACACATGCCCGACGCCGTCATCGTCGACGCCATCCGCACCCCGATCGGCCGCGCCGTCAAGGGATCCCTGAAGGACATGCGGGCCGACGACCTCGCCGCCGTGCCGCTCGTCGCGCTGCAGGAGCGCAACCCCGAGGTGAACTTCGGTGAGACCGTCGACCTCATGTGGGGCGCCGCCGCCCATGAGGGCGAGCAGGGCTTCAACCTCGGGCGCAACGCCGGGCTCATCGCCGGCATCGACCATCACGTCCCCGGACTGACCCTCAACCGGTTCTGCTCGAGCTCGCTGCAGACGATCCGCATGGCCTACCACGCGATCAAGTCCGGCGAGGGCGACCAGTACATCGCCGGCGGCTCGGAGGCCGTGTCCCGCGCGTCCGGCGCGAACGTCCCGTTCCACCCGATGCTCGACGGCTCCCCGGAGTCGAAGTACAACGTCTACATCCCGATGGGCCTGACGGCCGAGAACGTCGCCGAGAAGTGCAACGTCTCGCGTGAGGCGCAGGACCAGTGGGCGGTGACGTCGCAGAACCGCGCCGTCGACGCCCAGGAGAGCGGCCACTTCGACAAGGAGATCGTCCCGGTCACGACGCCCGACGGCACCGTGGTCACCAAGGACGACGGCCCGCGCCCCGGCACGACGATGGAGAAGCTCTCCTCGCTCAAGCCGGTGTTCAAGGAGGACGGCACGGTCACGGCCGGCAACGCCTGCCCGCTCAACGACGGCGCCGCCGCCACGCTCATCATGAGCGAGGAGAAGGCGCAGTCGCTCGGCCTCAAGCCGAAGGCGCGCATCATCGCGTCGAGCGTCTCGGCGATCCGCCCGGAGATCATGGGCCTCGGCCCGATCCCGGCGATCCAGGCCGTCCTCAAGCAGGCCGGCATGACGATGGACGACATCGACGTCGTCGAGATCAACGAGGCCTTCGCGGCCCAGATCGTGCCCTGCATGGACGAGCTCGGCATCTCCGAGGAGAAGCTCAACCCGTTCGGCGGCGCGATCGCCCTCGGTCACCCGTTCGGGATGACCGGCGCGCGCATCATGACCACGTTGCTCAACGACCTGGAGACCCTCGACAAGACCTACGGGATCGAGTCGATGTGCGTCGCCGGCGGCATGGGCATGGCGATGATCGTGGAGCGCCTGAACTAGGCGAACGCGAGAGCCGACGCCCGCCGGCACGTGCGCCGGCGGGCGCCGGAGCTCTTACCGTCTGGCGCATGGCACGTCGCCCCGCCGACCGACGCCGCTTCGGCGCCGGCCCGTACCTGACGTCCGCCCGGTTCAAGGACGGGGCGCCGAGTGAGGGCTGGCCGTTCTCGCTCGCGGCCGTCCGGGCGCTCCCCGACCTGCGCTTCGAGACTCCCGTCACGTTCCTCGTCGGCGAGAACGGCTCGGGGAAGTCGACGCTGATCGAGGCGCTGGCCTGGGCGCTCGGGTTCGACGCCTCGGGCGGGACGACCGGGATCGAGATGGGCCGACCCGTGCGCGGTCCCAACGAGCTCGGCGAGCGGATCGAGCTCGAGCTGACCCGCTTCAAGCCGCGCGAGGGCTTCTTCCTGCGGGCCGAGTCGTTCGTCGACGTCGTCGCGAAGATCGACGCCAAGGACCTCGCCGAGGTCTACGGAGCGGACGAGCGGAGCTTCCACGCGCGGTCGCACGGCGAGACGTTCCTGACGCTCGCGGCGAACCGCTTCGGGCCCGAGTCGATGTTCGTGCTCGACGAGCCCGAGGCGGCGCTGTCGGTGACGAGCGCGCTCGCGTTCCTGGGCGTCATGCACCGCGCGGCGCAGGCCGGGTCGCAGTTCATCGTCGCGACGCACTCGCCGATCCTGCTCGCGCTGCCGGGCGCGCGGATCTACGAGCTGGGGGAGGGCGGGGCGGAGGAGGTCACGTGGGAGTCGTGCGATCCGACGCGCATGATGAGGGCCTTCCTCGATGCGCCGGACCGCTTCCTCCGCGAGATCGTGGACTAGTCGGCGAGGAACCGATCGACGTCGGCGAGCTCCTTGTCGAAGACGCTCGGGTCCGGGACGTCGAGGCCCTTCGCGCTCCACGTGCCGACCGCGACGCCGTCCACGGTCGCCGCCGCGCGGAGCATCCCGCCGCCGGGGTAGACGCGTTTGGTCAAAGCCGGACGCACGGCGAACGACCGGTCCTTCCAGCCGAGGAGGTACGGATCGAACGCGGGGAGGAGCCGGGGCCCGATCGGCGCGACCGGCTCTCGCCGCGCGAGGTCGACGAGGTCGCCGTCCTCGACGAGCTCGGCGCCGATCGCCCGCAGCCCCGCCCGCGCGTCGCCCAGCGGGAGGCCCGACCACGTCGCGAGGTCGGCCGCCGTCGCCGGCCCGTGCCCGCGCAGGTACCGCCGCGCAAGCTCGGCCAGCGCGCGGTCGCGGTCGACCGCCGGGGGCGGCGAGATCCGCACGAACCGCTCCCCGTCCATGACGACGAGGCCGAGCAGAGCCGCCCGGTGCAGGAGGTGGTGCAGAGCCGACGCACTTCCGTCGCGATCCCCGGCAACGCCTTGGCGGGGGCTGACCCTCCTGGTGGCGATCTCCGTGCGCGTGAGGGGCCCGCGCTCGCCGAGCAGGTGCGCGACGAGCGTCGCGTCCGCCGGGTCGGCGCCGAGCTGCGCGAGCCGCCGGGTGTTCGACGGCAACGCCCGCCCGGCGACCAGCCCGTGCAGCCACCCGAAGTCGTCGGCAGCGACGAGGTGCAGCGTCCCGCGGCACAGCCACGTCCGCACGAGCCCCGGCCCGCCGACGTCCGAGGCGACGAGGTCGCATGTACGCGCACGGACTGCCAGCCGCATCGACCGCATGTCCTGCGCCTGCACCGCCAGGAGCTGCTGAACGACATCGAGCGGCGTGGCCCGTCGGGGTCGGTGCAGCCACTGCGAGCACGCGCGCGGGCGCGGTTCAGGGATCCCCCCGATCGCAGCGTCTCGCTACTTCGGCGCCATCCGCAGCGCGCCGTCGATCCGGATCGTCTCGCCGTTGAGCATCGTGTTCTCGACGATCGCCACCGCGAGCTGCGCGTACTCCGCCGGCAGCCCGAGCCGTTTGGGGAACGGGATCCCCGCGCCGAGCGCCTCGCGCGCCTCCTCGGCCAGCGCCGCGAGCAGCGGCGTGTCGAACAGCCCCGGCGCGATCGTGCACACGCGCACGCCGACCCCACTGAGGTCGCGGGCGGCCGGCAGCGTCAGCCCGACGACGCCGCCCTTCGACGCCGCGTAGGCGACCTGCCCGATCTGCCCGTCGAACGCCGCGATCGACGCGGTGTTGATGCACACGCCGCGCTCGCCGCCCTCGTCCGGGTCGTTCGACGACATCGCGCTCGACTCGAAGCGCAGGGCGTTGAACGTGCCCACGAGGTTGATCTGGATGACCTTCTGGAAGAACTCGAGCTGGTGCGGCCCCCGCTTGGACGAGATCCGCTCGGCCCACCCGACGCCGGCGCAGTTCACGCCGATGCGCAGCCCGCCGTCGGCCGACGCGGCAGCCTCGACCGCGGCCTGCACCGACCCCTCGTCGGTGACGTCGGCGCGCACGAACGTGGCGCCGATCTCCGAGGCCAGCGACTGCCCCTTCTCCTCGTTGACGTCCGCGACGACCACCGTCGCGCCACGCTCCGCGAGCGCCCGTGCCGTCGCCTCACCCAGTCCGCTGGCCCCGCCGACAACCAACGCTCCACTGCCTTCGATACGCATGGACCGCAATCTATGGGTAGCGTCATGCGCATGGATTCCTGGGACCTGACGACGCTCGACATCGAGGTGCACAAGCCGAAGGTGCTGCGCTCCGACGCAGACGCCGCGCGCGCGATCGCGATCAACCTGCCCGCCGGCGACAAGCTGCAGGAGCACGAGGTCCACGAGCACGCGTACGTGACCGTGGTCTCGGGCGAGATCGAGGTCGAGGCGGGGGGCACGACGGAGACCGGCGGCGCCGGCTCGGTGTTCCACTTCGAGCCGCACGAGCGCCACGAGGTCCGCGCGACGTCCGACGCGCGCTTCCTGCTGCTGCTCGCCCCGTGGACCGGCCCCGGCCGCGACGCCGAGGGCAACCGGGCGTAGCCGGGGGTCGCGGCCCGCACCCCTAGGGGTGGGGACAACCCCACCACCTCTCGGGAGGATCCCGCATAGCTGAGGGGTCTCGCCAAGGCGAGTCTCCTCCCATGACCTCCACCGCCCCTCATCAGAAGAAGCACCTCGCTGCCCGGATGGGCAGCTGGAGCGCCCGCAACAAGAAGAAGGCCATCTTCGGATGGCTCGCGTTCATCCTGCTCTCCGTCTTCATCGGCGGCGCTGTCGGGACGAAGCAGATCAGCGACAGCGACGGCGGTGCCGGCGACTCCGGCCGCGCCGACCGCGTCATCGACAAGGCGTTCCCCGACCGCGCCGAGGAGTCCATCCTCATCCAGTCCAAGGACGCGAGCGCGCGTCAATCCGCCGTGCGTGACGTGGAAGGCACGGTGAAGCGCTTCGGCGTCGAGCTGCAACCGCGTCAGACCTCCGACGACGGGCGCTCCGTGCTCGTCGGCTACGAGATGCCCGGCGACGACGAGAGCACCGCGCTCGTCGACCGCAACGAGAAGATCGAGAACGCGGTCGCCGCCGTCGGCAAGGAGCACGCCGGCGACGCGTTCGTCGGCCAGTTCGGCGGCATCAGCGCCACCCGCGCGATGGACAAGGCGCTCGGCGACGACTTCAAGCAGGCCGAGCTCCTCTCGCTGCCCGTCACGCTCGTCATCCTGCTCGTGGCCTTCGGCGCGTTCGTCGCCGCCGGCCTGCCGCTGCTGCTCGGCCTCACCGCCGTCGGCGGCACGCTCGGGCTGATCGCGCTGCCGAGCCAGATCATGCCGGTCGACGAGGCGATCAGCTCGGTCGTCCTGCTCATCGGCCTGGCCGTCGGCGTGGACTACACGCTGTTCTACCTGCGTCGTGAGCGCGAGGAGCGCCGGCGCGGCGCCGGCAGGCTCGAGGCGATCGACGTCGCCGCGGCGACCTCGGGACGCGCGGTGCTCGTCTCCGGCCTGACCGTCATGGTCGCGATGGCCGGCATGTTCCTCACCGGCCAGGCGACGTTCCAGTCGTTCGCGGTCGGCACCATCACCGTCGTCGCCGTCGCGATGATCGGCTCGCTCACGGTCGTGCCCGCCCTGCTCGCGGCGCTCGGCGACAAGGTCGAGAAGGGACGGATCCCGTTCCTGCACCGGCTGCGTCGCGACGACGGCGAATCCCGCCTGTGGAACGCCGTCCTCGACCGCGTCCTCGAGCGCCCGCTCGTCGCGGCCTCGCTGGCGACCGCCGTGCTCGTCGCGCTGGCGATCCCGGCGCTCGGCATGAAGACCGCGGAGGTCGGGATGACGAACCTCCCCGCCGACCTCGCCGTCATGACGACGTACGAGCGCATGCAGGACGCGTTCCCCGGCGGCGAGATCCCGGCCGAGGTCGTCGTCCGCGGCGACGCGATCGAGAGGATCCCTGCGCTGACCGCGGCAACGCAGTCGTGGGGCGAGGCGGACGTGTCGCTCTCGCCGGACCGGAGCGTCGCGGTCGTCAGCATCCCGATCCCCGGTGACGGCGCGAACGACGCGTCGATCGCCGCGATCGACGAGCTCCGCGGCGACA
Source organism: uncultured Solirubrobacteraceae bacterium (assembly GCA_902806215.1). GTDB lineage: Bacteria > Actinomycetota > Thermoleophilia > Solirubrobacterales > Solirubrobacteraceae > CADCVT01. The sequence goes on from CADCVT010000025.1 coordinate 11,371, forward strand.
TCGTCCCGCGCACCGTCGGCGCTGACGCCCTGGTCGCCGGGCAGACCGCCGGGTCCAAGGACTTCAACGACCTCATGTCGTCGAAGGCCCCGATCGTGTTCGCGTTCGTCCTGGCGCTCGCGTTCGGACTCCTGCTGGTGACGTTCCGCTCGGTCGTCATCCCGATCAAGGCGATCGTGCTGAACCTCCTCTCGGTGGCCGCCGCGTACGGCGTCCTCGTCCTGGTGTTCCAGCACGAGGTCGGCGCATCGCTGCTCGGCGTCGACGAGGCGAACAGCGGGTTCATCGTCAGCTGGCTGCCGATGTTCCTGTTCGTGATCCTGTTCGGCCTGTCGATGGACTACCACGTGTTCATCCTCAGCCGGATCCGCGAGGCGTTCGACGGCGGCATGAACACCGAGGAGGCGGTCGCCCACGGGATCAAGACCACCGCGGGCGTCGTCACCAGCGCCGCCGTCGTGATGGTCGGCGTGTTCGCGATCTTCGGGACGCTCCAGTTCATCGCCATGAAGCAGATGGGCGTCGGCCTCGCCGCCGCGATCCTCATCGACGCGACGATCATCCGCGGCGTGCTGCTGCCCGCCACGATGAAGCTCCTCGGCGACTGGAACTGGTGGCTGCCGAAGCGGCTCGAGTGGCTGCCGCGCTTCGACGTCGAGGGCCGTCAGCCCGAGCCCGTCACCGCGTAGCGCAGGAACAGCGCCCCGTCCCCCTCGAGCGCCCAGCGCAGCTCGAGCGGGGTCGGGTGGCCGTCCGAGAGGATCGTCAGCGGCGCCGCTCCTCCCGCGAGGAGCGGCGCGACGGTGAGGAAGAGCTCGTCGACCATCCGGTCGGCGAGCATCGCCGCGTTGAGGGTCGGTCCGCCCTCGAGCAGGACGCTGCGGACGCCGTGCTCGGTGTGCGCGCGGCGCACTGCCTCGCCCGGCGCCGGGCCGACGTGCGTGAACACGCGCGCCTCGGGATCGGTGAAGAGCGGGATGTCATCGGGGAAGTCGCCGGTGCGGCTGCAGACGATCGCCAGCGGCTCGGGCTCGAGGCCGCGCTCGCGCCGGATCTCGCGGCGGCGCTCGTCGCGGACCATCCGCCCGTAGTGCTCGGCGCGCAGCGTCCCCGTTCCCACCATCACCGCGTCGACCGCGGTGCGCAGGGCGTGGAACACGGCGCGGTCCGCGTCGCTCGACAGCAGCTTGGTTTTCCCCTCGAGCGTCGCGCGCCCGTCGGTGCTCGAGACCATGTTCACGACGACGTACGGACGGCCGGCCGGGGCGAGCGCCGCGAAGTCGACGTCGGCGAACAGCGCCTCGGCCTCGACCTCCTCAGGCTCCGGGAACAGCCGCCGCAGCGCCGTCACCGGGCGACGACCCGCAGACCGCACTCGCTCGCGTCGTTGGCGTAGTTCGACGGTGACGTGGTGCGGTACTGCGCGTAGATCTCGTAGCGGCCGGGGCGTGGAGCCTTCCAGCGCACCGAGAACGCGCCGTCGCGGAGGCGCAGCCTGGCGACGGGGATCGAGCGGGAGGACCCCGCCGGCAACGCGCGGAGGACCACGCGGCCGATGTCCACGACGGGCGTCGTCGTCCCGAAGATCCGCCCGCCGCCCGTCGCGAGGCGGAGCTGAACGCCGAGCGGGCCGAGGTAGCGCGGGCCCTGGGCCGCGACCGTGAGCGGGTCGCCGGTCAGCGTCGACGGCGCGCCCGTGAACTCGGGCTGCGCTTCGAACGCGAGGCCGAGCTCATCCTCGCCCGGCCATGGCGCGTTGTTCAGCACGTCGGTGCCGGTCGCGACACCTGTGCCGCCGGCCGGGATCGTCACGTCGTAGGTGAAGGTGCTCAGCTCGAGTCGGGCGAAGTGGAAGCGCTGCCAGCGCCCGGGGCAGGCGCCGACCCCGGGGGACACCACGCTCGCCTGGCCGGCGCGGACATCCCCGGAGAACGTGAGCGGAGCCTGAGAGCGCAGGCGGAAGCGCTCCTCCTGGCCGCCCGCGCCCATCGTCAGGCGCGACACGGTCCGGACGGGCAGGCTCGTCAGCGACGAGGCGGCCTCATGGTCGAGGGCGAACGTCGGGGTCGCGGTGGCCGGGGCGGCCGGAACGACGACGAGGACGCTGAGAAGAGGGAGGAGGCGGCGCATGTCGTGACATCATCGCGGGTGTGGAGCCATGGAGCGGCATAGCCGACGCCGACGCGCACCTCGGGCGCCCCGTGCCGCTCCCGAAGGCGACGCTGCCGCTCGCCCGTTGGGTCGAGGTCCACGCCGCCGGCGAACGGGCGGTGGAGATCGAGTGGAACCTCGACGACACCCGCGACGGGAGCGTCGGCCGCCTCGCGCTCTACGCCGGCGAGGCGCCGCCCGAGGAGCGCCCGTGGGACGTCGCGGTCGAGCAGGTCGAGCTCGGCGGCGAGCAGGCCGAGCACCGCGTCGTCCCGCTGGAGGAGGCCGAGCCGCCGCTCAAGCCGGCCCACGAGCTGCGCTGGCGCCTGGACGGCCTGCACCTGCGGCTCACCGCGCAGGGGCCGTGGCGCATCGAGGACCTCCTGGCCATCGGCGCGTCCGTTGGTTAGGGCCGCGGTCGTCCTCCTGGTGGTGCTCGCGAGCGCCGCCGCGCCCGCCGCCGCGCACCAGCGGCAGGAGTCGGTGTTCATGGACGACAACCGGCTGCTCTACCGCGGCAACGCGGTCACCGACGCGACGCTCGACGAGCTGCGCGACCTCGGCGTCGACCGCGTGCGGGTGTCGCTGCACTGGCGGGCGGTCGCGCGCGAGCACCGCAGCGCGCGCAGGCCGAAGCCCGCCGCCCGCTACGACGTCGCGACGCTCCACGCGATCGAGCACGTCCTGCGCGCCGGCCGCGCCCGCGGCATCGACGTGCTCGTCAACGTCACGGGCGGCGCGCCGCTGTGGGCGACCGGCCGGCGCAACCGGCGCCCCGTGTCGCTGCAGTACCGGCCCGACGTTAACGAATTTCGCCGCTTCGTCCGCCTTCTCGGACGGCACTTCAACGGGCGCCGTGCGCCCGAGGTCGACGCCTGGTCGATCTGGAACGAGCCCAACCAGGGCGCGTTGCTGCAGCCGCAGTGGGAGGGCGGCAAGCTCACCTCGCCGGGGATCTACCGCTCGCTCGTGCGCGCCGCGCTCGCCGGCCTGCGCGACGCGGGCCAGGAGGACGACATCATCCTGCTCGGCGAGACCGCGCCGAAGGGCAGCGACGCACGCACCGCGACGAGCGCGGTGCGGCCCGGGCCGTTCCTGCGCGACCTGTTCTGCCTCGACGCGGACCTGCTGCCGCTCGAGGGATGCGATTGGGGCGATCGCTTCGAGGTCACCGGCTTCGCCCACCACCCGTACTCGATCGTCTCCCCGCCCGAGACGCCGCACCCGAACCCCGACGACATGACGCTGGCCGACCGCGACCGCCTCACGCGGCTGCTCGACGCCGCCGCGTCGCAGGGACGGATCCCGCCCGAGCTGCCGCTCTGGTACACGGAGTACGGCTACCAGACGATGCCGCCCGACCCGTACCGCGGCGTGTCGCTGGCCGACCAGGCCGCGTGGCTCGTCAGGGCCGAGCGCATGACGTTCCTCGACGAGCGCGTCGCCGCGCACACGCAGTTCCTCATGCTCGACGACGTGCCGCGCGACCGGCCCGACCGCTCGCGCTGGGGGACGTACCAGTCGGGCCTGCGCTTCGCCGACGGGCGCAAGAAGCCCGCGTGGCACGCGTACCGGCTCGGGCTCGACGCGCCCAACCGCGTGCGGCTCGGCGAGTCGCTGCGGCTGTGGGGCTTCGTCCGCGGCGCGCCCAACGGCGTGTCGCAGCGGGTGCAGGTGGAGTTCGCGGTCCCGGGGACCGATCTCTTCGTGCCGATCGGCGACCCGTTGGCGGTCTACGACGACCGCGGCTACTTCGAGACGCCGGTGCTGTTCCCGCGCAGCGGCGCGTACCGCCTGCGGTGGGGCGGAGGCGTATCGAACCCGGTGTCGGTCTACGTGGAGTAGGGTCCCGCGCCGTGACCGAAGCAGACGACCGGCGCAAGTCCAAGAAGCTCACGCGCACCGAGATCATGGCGATGGTCGGTGGACTGGTTCTCGCCTTCTCGCTGACGCTCAACTGGTACAACGCCAAGAACGAGAACGCCACCATCAATGGTGAGAAGGGCCCGATCGACGTGACGGGCTGGGCGTCGCATCCGACCATGCGCTGGCTGCTCGTCGCCGCCGCGGCCGCGCCGTTCATTCTCGCCTACATCATCATCCGCGGCCACCAGCTGTCGTGGGCGCGCGGCGAGATGACCGCGGTCGTCGCGATCGCCGCGTTCGGGCTGATCGGGTACAGCGGGCTGATCGACCGTCCCGGCGAGCCGGGCAACTCGCTCATCGGGCTGCAGTGGGGCTGGCTCGTCGCGGTCGCCGGCACCCTGCTGATGCTCATCGGCAGCGCCTTGCGTGCGTCCGAGGTCGAACGCAAGCGCAAGCCACCAGGAGTCCTGTAGTAGTGGCCCCTCCTGCACGCCCTGGCGCGCCTGGACGACCGCTGATCACCGCCTGGCGTCGTCCTCGACCGCTCGAAATGCCAGAGGCATTCCTTCGGGTCTGCGTCCTCGCCAGCCGGCGCCAGCGATCGCCCAGACACGCCACGGCGTACAGGAGTGACCACTGATGTCAGGCATCGAGCACCACGTCCTGGAAGAGCGGGCGGACAGTCGTCCTGACCGCAACCTCGCGCTCGAGCTCGTGCGCGTGACCGAGGCGGCCGCGCTCGCCGCCGCGCGCTGGGTCGGACGCGGCGACAAGATCGCCGCCGACCAGGCCGCGGTCGACGCGATGCGGCTCGTCCTCGACACGGTCCAGATGGACGGCATCGTCGTCATCGGCGAGGGCGAGAAGGACGAGGCGCCCATGCTCTACAACGGCGAGGCCATCGGCGACGGCTCGTCGCCCGCGACCGACATCGCCGTCGACCCGCTCGAGGGCACGACGCTCTGCGCCAGGGGCATGCCGAACGCGCTCGCGGTGATCGCGCTCGCCGAGCGCGGCTCGATGTTCGATCCCGGCCCGTGCGTCTACATGGAGAAGCTCGCGGGCGGATCGGCGATCGCCGACCTGCTCGACCTCGACAAGCCGATCGCCGAGATCCTCGGGCTCATCGCCGAGCGCAAGGAGATCGAGATCGGCGACGTGATGGTGGTCGTGCTCGACCGCCCGCGCCACGCCGACGGCATCCAGGCGATCCGCGACGCAGGCGCGCGCGTGCGGCTCATCTCCGACGGCGACGTCTCCGCCGCGATGCTCGCCGTCAGCGAGAACTCGCCCGTCGATCTGCTGTGGGGCGTCGGCGGTACGCCCGAGGGCGTCATCTCCGCCGCCGCGCTGAAGTGCATGGGCGGCCAGATCGTCGGCCGGCTGTGGCCGCGCGACGAGGAGGAGCGCGCGGCGGCGATCGAGGGCGGCTACGACCTCGACAAGCAGCTGACCGCCGACGACCTCATCAAGTCCGACGACTGCTTCTTCTCCGCGACCGGCGTGACCGACGGCGACGTCCTTCAGGGCGTGCGCTACCAGGGCGCGCGCGGCGCGTCGACCGAGTCGCTCGTCATGCGCTCGCGCTCGGGCACGGTCCGGCGCGTCGCAGCGCGCCACGACCGCACGAAGCTCCGTGCGGTCACCGGCGCGCGCTACGGCTGAACGGCCCCGGCTCCCGAGCGCTCCGCCGTCTGCTGCTCGGTCTGCTCGCGGGCGGGCACGGGATCGGGCAGGTCGTCGATGTCCTTGAAGCGCCCGACGCGCGACTCGGCGAAGTCCAGGCGCGCGAGGCTCCTGAGGAAGCCGTGCGTGACGAGGACATGGATGCGCGACTGGGTGTTCTCGTAGACCCAGCGGCTGATCGTGCTCGCGATCGCCGGATAGAAGTTCGCGACCTCGACCTCGACGTGGACGATGCTCGAGCCGGGGTAGTCCTGGGACTCCCTGCGCTGCACGTCGATCTCGAGGTAGCCGGCGCCGCCGCGGCCCTGCTTGGCGACGAGGATCCCGCGCTCGATGCGCCAGCGCACGATGCCGCGCTGGCCGTCCATCTCGTACTCGGGCTCCTTGAACGTCAGGAGCGGGATGAGGCCGAACGCCTTGACCTGCCGGCCGTCGACCTCGTAGTCGATGCGGACGATCCCGAGCGTCGCGCGGGTGAGGAATCGCCAGTACGTGCGCGCGAGGCGCTCGAGGTGGCGCGGGTTCCAGATCCGCTCGACCTCGTCATCGGGAAGGATCAGGTCGGCCTCCTGGACGCTGCGCACGCCGCACTTCGGGTCGTTGACCGTGTGCTCGCGGGCGGTGACGATGAGCGCGTGGCCGACGCGCTTGGGTCGGTTGAGCAGGTACGCGAGGGTGCCGGTGACGAGCGCCAGCAGCCCCGCGACGCTAGCCCAGAGCCGCGCGGACGGCGTCATCGAAGCCCTTCGGGTCGTCGTTCAGTCCGGGGGGAGGTGGGTTCTTCACGATCATCTCTGCCGACAAGCCTTCCACCAACGGGCGTGCGAGGGTCGCGTCGACCGGTGTCACGAAGCCGACCCAGTACGAGCTCAGGCGCGGGGTGAGCACGGGGACGGACACCACGGGTCGCTTCCGCAGCCCGCTGATCGCCGCGAAGCGTTCCATCATCTCGCGGTAGCTCAGCACGTCGGCACCGCCGAGCTCGACCTCGCGCGGCGGATCCTCGTGCGTCGCCAGCGCGGCCAGCGCCCTGACGACGTCGGTGACGGCGATCGGCTGGGTGCGCGTGTCGATCCACCGCGGGGTCACCATCGCCGGGAGCCGCTCGACGAGGGAGCGCAGCATGGTGAACGACGCGCTTCCTTCGCCGATGACCATCGCGGCACGGACGTGGACGGTCTCCTCGACGTAGTCGGCGAGGATCGTGGCGACCTCCTCGCGGCTCTCGAGGTGCTTCGACTCGCCCTTGAGCCCGCCGAGGTAGACCACCCGCTTGACCCCCTGGCGGCTGGCGGCCTCGCCGAACGCCCGCGCGCCCTTGCGGTCGCGCTCCTCGAAGTCGGTCTCCTTGCCGCCCATGCTGTGGACGAGGTAGTAGGCGACGTCGACGCCGTCGAGCGCCTCGTCGAGGCCGTCTCCGCTGATCACGTCGCCCTTGAAGACGGGCACGGGCAGGTTCGCGCGGTCGGGGTTGCGCGCCAGGGCGCGCACGTCGAGGCCCGCGTCGAGCAACGGCTGCAGCAGCGTTCCCCCGACGTAGCCGGTGGCTCCGGTGACCAGGACGGTCGTCATCGCTCGTTCTCCATACCCCGATGTACGGACGAGAGTGAACCTCCGACTGCGGATGCTCGTACCGTGGGCACAACTTCATGGCAGAGCTCGCCATCAGAGAGGTCGCAGAGCGGACCGGCATCGCGGCCGGGACCATCCGCATGTGGGAGCAGCGGTACGGCTTCCCCGACCCCGACCGCACCGCGTCCGGCTACCGCCGCTACTCCGACGACGACGTCGAGTCGCTGCGCCGTGTCGCCTCCTTCCGGCGGCTCGGGCTGTCGATCCCGGCGGCGATCGAGCGCGTCCGCGGCGCGGCCGAGGAGCCTGAGCGGCCCTCGATCTTCGCTGCCGTCGCGAACATCGACGCGATGGCGCGGCCGCAGCTGCTGCGCAAGAAGACGCTCGTGGCGATCTCGCGGGCCATCGAGCACGAGACGCTCGCCTCGGCGACCGCGCCCATCCTCTTCGGCGCGTTCCAGCACGAGCAGGCCTACCGCCAGGTCGAGACCCGATGGAAGCGGCTCGCGCGCCAGGCCGACGCGACGACGGTGTTCGCGGACTTCTCGGCGCAGTCGTCGGGCGGCGGCAACGGCAGCGGCAAGACGCCGGTGGAGATGCCCATCGACCTCGATGACGCGATCGGCAACGAGTGGGCGGTCATCGTCGACGCGCCGGGCTACTGCGCGTGCCTGCTCGGATGGGAGCACCCGCGGGAGGTCACCGCGATGGGCCCCGACGACGACAAGCGGCGCTTCGAGGCGATCTGGACGGTCCACCCGCGCGCGGTGCGCCGGGCGGCCGAGGTGGCGTCGAAGCTCGTCGGGCAGCTCGACCCGGAGTACGGCGGTGCGCTCGAGGCGCTCCTGGCCGACCGGCCGCTGGCGACCGAGCAGCCGGCGCCCGCGCTGACGTCGCTGACGAACCGCGCGATGGCCTACATCGACGCGCAGCACTAGCGCTTTCGTTCTAGATCAGCTCGACGACGACCTCGTCGCCCGCGCGTGCGGCGCCGTCGCCGGCGGTGACGATCGCGAGGCCGTGGGCGTTGAGCATGCTCCGCAGCTGGTGCGATCCCTGCGGCCCGGTGGGCGTGGCGTTGCGCTCCTCGTCGAGGCTGACCCGTAGGGCCTCGTCGCGCCCGGGGTTGCGCGGGATGTCCTGCGTGAGCCGGGCGCGGATGCGGGTCGTCGTCGGATCGGCCCCCTGCGCCTTCGCGAGCGCGGGGCGGACGAAGAGCAGGAACGTCACCATCGCGCTCACCGGGTTGCCCGGGAGGCCGAAGACGAGCTTGTCGTCCTTCGTGCCGAACCAGGTCGGCTTGCCCGGCCGCAGCGCGACGCGCCAGAAGCGCTGCTCGACGCCGTGGTGGTCGAGCGCGGGCTTGACGTGGTCGTGCGGGCCGACGGAGACGCCGCCGGAGAGGATGAGGACGTCAGCGGCCTGGAGCGCGCCCTTGATGGCCTGGCGGGTCGTGTGCGGGTCGTCCGCGACGACCTGTCTGAGCGTCACGTCGCCGTAGGCCGCGGTCGCGAGCGCGCCGAGCGTGATGCCGTTGGACTCGTGGATCTGGCCGGGGCCGAGCTCCGCGCCGGGCGGGCGCAGCTCGTCGCCCGTGGAGAGGACGGCGACGCGTGGGATGAGGCTGCAGGTGACGCTCGCGCGGCCGGCGATGACGGCGACGCCGAGCTCGGCGGCGTGGAGTCGCGTGCCATGGTGCAGCACGGTCTGGCCCCGTTCGACGTCTTCGCCCGAGCGGCGCAGGTGCTGGGCGGGCGGGACGTCGGCGTTCGTGACGATCGCGCCGTCCTCTTCGGTGACCTGCTCGACCGGGATGACGCCGCCCTCGCCGTGCGGCACGACGGCGCCGGTGGAGACGCGGACGGCCTCGCCCTCCCGCGGCGGAGCGTCGGCGGGGGCCCCGGCCCGCGACTCGCCGACGATCGTCAGGCGCCGGCCCGCGGGGCCGGGGACGACGATGAACCCGTCCATCGCGCTGTTGTCGAACGAGGGGACGTCGCGGTCGGCCACGACGTCCTCGGCCAGCACGCGCCCGAGCGCCCGGTCGACCGGGACGTCCTCGGTCCCGAGCGGCACGACGGAGTCGAGCACGACCGACCGAGCGGCGTCGATGGAGAGAAGATCAGCCAAGAGGCGGCAGATCCTCGCAAAGGACCTTGTGCGGGGACTGTCCCCACACGAAGTCCGAGCTTGTGCGGGGACTGTCCCCACACGAAGTCCGAGCTTGTGCGGGGACTGTCCCCACACGAAGTCCGAGCTTGTGCGGGGACTGTCCCCGCACAAACCGCCGCTTGTGCGGGGACTGTCCCCGCCTTCCCGTCCGCCCTGACCGGTTTCCTACGCGGGCATGGCCGCCTCCCCGCTTGGCCGCCGCCGTTCGCGGCCGGTCGCTGACGCCCCCGTGCTCGACGGGTCGGCGCTCGCGAAGGCGTGGTTGGTCGAGCTCGTCGCGTCGGCGACGCTCGAGCGGGCGGCGGCCGTTCCCGGCCCGCGGTTCGCGGAGGATGCTCCCGCGTTGTGCGCCGGCGTGGCCGCGGCGCTGTCGAGCGACGTGGCGTTCGGCGACCTCGAGCCGGGTGGAGCGCTCGCGCCGCTGGCCGCGGGAGCCGCAGGGCTCGCCGCTGCCCGCGACGCGCTGGAGGCCGTGACCGCGCTGGAGGCGCTCCGTGCGTCGGTGTGGGCGGAGATCGTCGACGCGCCCGACCGGCCGTCGCCGGCGGCGATCGCGGAGCTGGCCGACCGCCTCGCGGCCGTCGTCGCGACGCTGACCGCAGCGAGCCTCGAACAGGGCGGTCCCCCGCAGAGAATCCGTCCCGGCGACCGTGGCCCGCTCGCCGCGGTGCTCAGGGGGCGCCCGTCCGACCAGCGGCCGGAGCCGTCGGCCGCCGCGCCCGAGCTGGTCGAGGCTGATCGCTTCGCCCCGCCGGAGCCTTCCGATGTCGGTTGGTTCGCGCCGCGGGAGCCGGACGCCGAGCCGCGGGTTCCTTCCGACGACCCGCCGCCGCCGCCGCTGTCGGTCGTTCCCGACGACGTGTCGGTGTCGCGGCTCTACGGGCTCGTCGAGGACTCGCGGGTCGAGGACGCGAGCGCCTACTCCGCTCGGCGGCTCGCTCCGTGGACCGCGGCGATCGAGCGGCGGCTGATTCGCCACCGCGAGGACGGCCTGGCGTTCTCGGTGCTCTGCGTCGAGCTCGTGGACCTCGACCGGCTCGTCGCGTCGGATCGCGACGGCGACGTCACCGCGCTGCTCGAAGCCGCCGAGGCCGGCATGTGCGCGCAGCTGCGCCCGGCCGACGCGCTCGTGCGCGAGCGGCCCGGGCGGTACTGGCTCACCACGCCGGAGACCGACGGCGACGAGGCGCGCGTGCTCGCGCACCGCATCGTCGCCGGCGTCGCGGCCGCGCCCGGCCACCGCGGGGCGGCGTTGCAGGCCGCGGTCGGCGTCGCGACCTGCCCGTTCGACGGCGTGGACGCGGGAGAGCTCGAGAACCGCGCGGAGGAAGGCCTCTTCGCGGCTCGCGCCGCAGGCGTGCGCGTCGCGCCTTAGCGGCCGCTAGCGGCGCTTGGACTTCTTCTTGAACGCCGTCGGTTCGGGCGCGAGCGCTCCGATGCGGACGGTCGAACGGACGCCGAGGGCCTCCGCGGTGGCCTGCGTGAGGTCCCAGTCGCGGCCGGGGACGAACGGTCCGCGGTCGATGACGGGGACCGTGATGGTTCGGCCGCCGTGGTAGAGGTCGACCTTGGTTCCGCAGGGCAGCGTCTTGTGGGCGACGCCGATCGTCTTGCGGGTCAGGCGCGTGCCGCACGCGGTCTTCCTGCCGAAGAAGCCCGGGCCGTACCAGCTGGCGACGGCGGATTTGAAGATCGTGGTCTGCGCGACGAGCGGATCGGACGCCGCGGTGGCGCTGTCGGCCGGGCGGTCGATGACCGCGCGGAGCGTGATCCGCCCGAGCGTGTCGGTCTTCCAGCGCGCGACGAACGTGTTGTCCTCGGCGACGGTCGAGGTCGCGATCTGGCGCCACGAGCCGTCGAGGAGCTGCAGCTCGATGCGGACGGGCCGGCCGGCCTCGCCGTCGTGCGTGCGGCCGCGGATCGCGAGCGTCCGATCGAGCAGCGCGCCCGGGCGGACCTCCAGCGCGGGACGGTCGATCGTCGCCTCGGCACCGCCGTTGGGGGCCGGCTCCTGCGCGAGGGCAGGGGCAGCCGACAGGCCGAGGCAGAGCACGGCAGCGATCTTCGCGGATGCGCGGCGGGTCGTCGTCATGGTGATCGGTCCGCCTACGAGGTGAGCTGTCGGGCTCGCGCCATGCGCTAGGACCCAGAACGTCAGGTCCATTCGCCCCGGCGATCTCGCACACACGCAAGACCGCAGTGGTTCCCCCGCTCCCGGCGCCCTGAGACACCGGAACTCGGCTGACGGCGCGGAAGGATAACGCGGCCGGCGGCGGGGCGCAGCGGCCCAGGGGGCCGCTGCGCCTTGGGAGAATCGCCCGGGGGGCGATTCTCCCGCCGGGCTCAGGGTTTCGGGAGCTTCGAGAGCAGGCCGCGTACGGCCTGGCCCGCGACCGCGCCGCCGAGCTGCGCGAGCTCGCCGACGGCGCGCACGCCGGTGGTGACGATCTCGACGCCGCTGGGCGGAGCCCCGCCGGCGTCCTCGGGCGTCGCCCAGCCCGCGGGCGGCGCCTGCTCCTTCGGCTTGTCCGCCGTGCGCTTCTTCGAGGAGGGCGCGGCGGTGATCGGCGTCGGCTTCTTCGCCTTCGCGCCGTTGGACTTCGGCCCCGCCGCAGCCGCCTTCTCCGCCGCCTTCGCGGTGGCGGCAGCGGTCTTGGCCGTCGAGGTCGAGGGCGTGGCCGTCTTCGGCTTCGCGGCGGCCGGCTTCCTCTTCGCCGGAGCCTTCGCCTTGGCCGCGACCTTGTCGGCCGCCTTCGCGGTGGACGCCGCCTTCGGCTTGGACGCGGTCGAGGCCTTCGGCTTGGAGCCGGTCGCCGCCTTCGGCCTGGACGCGGTCGAGGCCTTCGGCTTGGACGCGGACGAGGCCTTCGCGCTCGACGCCGCCTTCGGCTTCGTCGCGGACGCCTTCGCCTTGCTCGCGGCAGAGCTCGTCGCCTTGGCCTTCGCGGCCGTCTTCGTCCCGCTCTTCGCGGTCGTGCCGGTGCTCTTCGCACGCGACGAGGACGAGGACGCCTTGGGCTTGGATGCCCCACCGCCCTTCGCCGAAGAGCGCGACGGAGCGGTCTTCGCCGCGGCCTTCGCAGCGGCCGCGACGGTCGCCGCCGCCTCGCTCGTCGCAGGGGCCTTGTCGGTCGAGCCGGATGCCGCGCTACCGTCGGCATCGCGGCGACCCGTCGAGGGGCTCTCTCCCCGCTTCCGCGAGCGTCGAACAGGACGCGAGCGGGGGAGGCTGGAAAGGACTTCACGCTGGTTGTCGTCGGCCATCAGCCGATCATTGTGTCGCAGACTTGGGTGCAACCGGTTTTCGCCCGAAACGTTCATTGACTTCAACCACCGGATCCATAGACTGAGGCAGCCAGTTTTGGGCGGCGGCGACGTTACCCTGCCTAGACCAGCTTCACCTCGCGAGGAACACCACGTGGCCGGGCCTTAGGTCAACCCGGCGGAAACGGAACTTCATGTCAGTCGCAGAACTCCAGGAACTCGAAGAGGTCAAGAACCTCCTGGCGCGTGGCCAGGAGCTCGGCGTCCTCACGCACGCCGAGATCGCTCTCGCCGTGCGCGAGCTCGACGTCGACGAGTCCGACGTGGAGGAGCTCACCGCCTTCATCGAGACCTCCGAGATCGAGCTGGTCGAGGAGATCGACCCCGCCACGCAGGCGGGCAACGCGGTCGAGCGCGCGCCCGACAAGCGCGGCGGTCGCCGGGCGAAGAAGACGACCGGGATCGACTTCCGGCCGGACATGACCACCGACTCCCTTCAGCTGTTCCTGAAGGACATCGGCAAGGTCCGCCTGCTCACCGCGCAGGAGGAGGTCGACCTCGCCAAGCGCATCGAGCGCGGCGACCTCGACGCGAAGCAGAAGATGGTCGA
>CADCVT010000026.1 GCA_902806215.1 uncultured Solirubrobacteraceae bacterium
GCCTCCGAGCCGGGCTTGCCGGCGAGGTCGAAGCCCTCGCCCAGGCCGACGCCCTTGATCGCCTGGATCGACGCGAGCGCCATGGAGAGGCGCCCGTCGAGGCGCTGCTCCCAGGACGTGTGCGAGCCGAGTCCCGGCACGACGCCGAACGCGCGGACCTCGAAGACGCCGCCGAGCGACTCGTTGCGCTTGCGCTGGATGTTGATGTGCTCAACCATCGCCGCGCTCGCCTCGCGGTCGAGGCAGCGAACCGGGTCGTCGTCGACGCCGATGAAGTGCTCGGGCCCGAGGTCGTCGGGCAGGGTGGCGCGGACGGGGCCGATCTGCACGACGTGGGAGATGACGGTGACGCCGAGCGCGCGCAGGAACTCCTTGGCCAGCGCGCCGCCGGCGACGCGCGCGGCGGTCTCGCGGGCCGAGGCGCGCTCGAGCACGTTGCGCACGTCGGTGTGCTTGAACTTCCACGTCCCGACGAGGTCGGCGTGGCCGGGGCGCGGGAGGTGGACCTCGGGGATCTCCGCCTCGACCGGCCACGGGTTCATCCGGTCTTCCCAGTTCTTGTAGTCCCGGTTGGGGACGCCGACGGCGATCGGGCCGCCCATCGTCACGCCGTGACGGACGCCGGACGTGATGTCCGCGTGGTCCTTCTCGATCTTCATCCGCCCGCCGCGGCCGTGGCCGAGCTGGCGCCGGGCCATGTCGCGGTCGATCGCCTCGCGGTCGAGCGCGAGGCCCGCCGGAAGGCCCTCGACGATGCAGGTGAGGCCGGGACCGTGCGACTCCCCGGCGGTGATGAGCTTCAGCGCCATGCGGCTCCGAAGGGTATTCGTGCGGGGACAGTCCCCGCACAAGCGGCGACTTCGGGAGGGGACAGTCCCCGCACGAAGTCGTCACAAGGGCACTTCGTGCGGGGACTGTCCCCGCACAAGCGCTAGTTGGTCGGCGCGGGCGCCGGCGGGTCGGCCGGGGCCGGCTCGGCGACCTCGGGCTCCTTGCCCGGGGTCGGCGGCGGGGTCGGCTCGGACTTCGGCTGCTCGGGACGCGTCTCCTCGATGACCTCGCCCTTCTTGGCCGAGTAGTTGAGGTCCGCGACGATCGAGCCCACCTCGTTGACGAGGCGCCGCAGGATCACGCGGCCGGCCTCGGACTCGCGGTTGCGCGAGGCCGCTGCCTCCTCGGGCGTTGCCGCCCGAAGCTCGGTGATGTCGTCGATGTCGAGCTGGTACTGGGTCGTGCCGCCGTCGACGGTGGCGACGTCGAACAGCGCCGAGTCGCCCTCCTTCATCGTCACGCGCTGGCAGTCCTCGGGAGACGGGTCGCAGACCGCGTCGCCGCTGGCCGCCGCCTCGGACGGGTTGAGGAAGATCGCCGTCTTGCCGTCGGCCAGGATGCCGAGGTAGACGAACGACGGCGACTCGACCGAGGGCAGCGGGGTCAGACGCGCGAGGTTGTAGCGCTTGACGAGCGCGTCCGGCGCGCCGAAGCGCAGGTCCACCCGGTAGCCGCCGAAGAGGCTGCCGGTCTTCTCCTGCCCGACGCCCGACGGGACGACGAGGCCGAGGTCCTGCGAGTACGCGAGGTCCGACACGTCGACCTGCTCGGTCTCGACCGCGGCGCGCAGCACCTGACGGCCGGCACGGTCCTCACGGGCGCGGGCTGCCGCGGCGACCGCCGCAGTGGCCTTGCGCTCGCGCTGCACGCGCACCACGTCGAGCTGGTACTGGCGCGTCTCGCCCTCGGGCGTGACCACGTCGAAGAACTCGGTCTGTCCGGCCTTCATCTCGATGCGCTCGCAGTTCTCGGGCGTGGGCAGGCACTTGCCGTCGCCCGTCGCCTCGGCGTCCGAGGACACGAGGAAGGTCGCGGTCTTGCCGTCGGCGAGCACGCCGAGGAAGACGAAGAAGGGATCGTCGGACGAGGGCAGCGGCGACAGGCGCGGCACGTCGGTGCGCGCCTCGAGCTTGCCGTCCTGGCCGAAGCGCAGGTCGACGCTGTACGTCGCCTTCTCGTCGGCCTTGACCGGAGCGGCGCCGCCGCCGGAGCCGCCGACGGGGACGACGCCCACGTCGTCGAGGCCGGGGACGCTGCCGGAGGGCACGTCGAAGCCGGAGCCGCCGGTGGAGCCGCCGGACGAGCCGGTCGAGGCGCCGGAGGCGGAGCCGCCCGACGCGCCCGGGGCGATCGCGACGCTGGGGCCCGCCGGGGCGGGCGGGGCCTCGGGCTTGTTGATGTCGCCCGGCGCGCGGAACGGGTCGCGCAGGTCGCCCGTGCGCGTCTTGCCGTTGTCGATGCCGTTGTACGTGGCGATCTCCGACTGCTCCTCAGCGGTGGACGGCGCGATCGGCGCACCGGCAACGACGGCCGGCTCGTCCGAGCGGCCGAGGGTCAGCGGGACGGCGACGAGCGCGACCAGAAGCAGCACGGCCACCGGCCACAGCTTCTTCTCGATCAGGTCGGCGACGAGGTTCTTGAGGAAGCTCGGGGTGGTCACGGGAGGAGTCCTCCGACAATGGCGGCGGGCGGGGTCGAGCTCTGGTTGGCCGGCGCGCCGTCCGCGGGTGCGGGGGCGGGCGCCGTGGAGGCCGCCGGCGTCGCGGCACCGGGGGTCGCCGGCGCGC
>CADCVT010000027.1 GCA_902806215.1 uncultured Solirubrobacteraceae bacterium
CTCCGCCGCGGACGCTCGAGTCCGAGGATCCCAAGGCGATCCTGCTCGCGCTCGTCGGCTCGCCGAACATCGCGTCGCGCCTGCCGCTGTTCCAGCAGTACGACTGGCTCGTGCAGTCGCGGACCGTGCGCCGTCCGGAGCAGGCCGACGCCGCGGTGCTGAAGCTCGAGGCCGGCAACGCGATCGCCACGAGCATCGACGGTAACGGCCGCAAGGTCGCGTGCGATCCCTACTGGGGCTCGGTCGGCGTCGTGCTCGAGTGCGCGTCGAACCTCGCCTGCGTCGGGGCCGAGCCGCTCGGCACGACGAACAACCTGAACTTCGGCAATCCCGAGAAGCCGCACGTCGCCTGGCAGCTGACCGAGGCGGTGCGCGGCATCGCCGACGCCTGCCGGGCGCTCGACGCGCCGATCGTCGGCGGCAACGTCTCGCTCTACAACGAGGGCGCGACCGCCGGCCCGATCTACCCGACGCCGACGATCGGCATGGTCGGCGAGCTGCCCGACGCCGCGCGCGCCGGGCGGCTCGGCTTCGAATCCGATCCCGCCCGCCCCGACAGCGTCGCGCTGGTCGGGCCGTTCCGCCCGCACCTGCCGGGCTCCGAGCTCGCGAAGCTGCGCGGCGAGGCGCTGCCCGACGGCCTGCCGGAGATCGACGTCGCGGCGGTGCGCGCGGCGCAGGAGGCGGTCCGCGCCGCGGTGCGCGCGGGTGACCTGACGAGCGCGCACGACGTGGCCGAGGGCGGGCTCCTCGTCGCGGTCGCCGAATGCTGCCTCGGCGGCGACACCGGCGTGACGCTCGACCTCGGCGAGAGCGACGACCCGGAGGCCCGCCTCTTCGGCGAGGCGCCGGGAGGCTTCGTGGTCTCGGGGCCGCGCGAGGCAATCGAGCGCCTCGGCGAGGCCGTCGAGCTCGAGCACCTCGGCACGGTGGGCGGCGACGCCGTCGACGTGGCCGTCGGCGGTCAGCGCCTCCGCGCGACGCTGGCCGAGCTGCGCACGGCGCACGCGGCGCTCGCGCGGCTCTTCGCCTGATTCGCTGGCGCTCATCAGGTTGCGAGCAATCGCCCAGAGGGCGATTCTCGCCGTAGCTACCTCGAGTCGGTGAGCAGCGCGAGCGCGCGCGGCGGCACGACGTTCGCCTGCGCGGCGAGGCCCGCGCCGGCGTGGCTGATGATGCGGTCGGACACGAACGCGATCGACTTCGCGACCTCTTCCTTGGCCGGCACCTCGATCGCCGCGATCGTGCGCAGGATGTCTGCCTGCAGGACCCCCGACCCGAGGGCGGGGTGGGTGATCATCGTGCCGTCCGTCGTCTTGTGACCCGGTTCCGGACCGTTCGCGGGACGCGCATCTGCGCGGTCGAACTGCGCCCGGTGCCGATGTCCGTCGTCCATTCTCAGGATCTCAGTCATCGCACACCTCCTTGGTGGTGGGTCAGCATCGGTTTGGCGCGCTCGCGGTTGAAGCGAAATGGACGCTTGTACTACCGGTTCGTCCGTTTTCCGGTGGGTGTCCAGGCACGTCGTCGCTTCGCATGAGGACGCCGGAACCGCTGCTACGCTCGCTCGTCCATGGACCTTCGTGACGGTCCCCGAGATGAATGCGGTGTGTTCGGGATCTACGGGCCCGAGCACGACGTCGCCCGCTTCACCTACTTCGCCCTCTATGCGCTCCAGCATCGCGGCCAGGAGTCGGCGGGCATAGCGTCGTGCGACCGCAACGGGCACATCATGACCCTGCGCGACCGGGGCCTGGTCAGCCAGGTCTTCGACGAGCAGAAGCTGCGGACGCTCGGCGGCGAGCTCGCCGTCGGTCACACCCGCTACTCGACGACCGGGTCGGACGCCTGGGAGAACACCCAGCCCGTGTACCGCTCCGACGCGCATCAGCTCGCGCTCGCGCACAACGGCAACCTCATCAACGCCGTCGAGCTGCACTCCGAGCTGCGCCAGAAGGGCGTCGCGTTCAGCTCGACGTCGGACTCGGAGATCATCGCGGCGCTGCTGTCGACGCACGACGGCGACACGATCGAGGACGCGGTGTGCGAGATCATGCCTCGGCTCGCGGGCGCCTTCTCCACCGTCGTCCTGGCGAAGGATCGCGTCATCGCGTTCCGCGACCCCGCCGGCCTGCGACCGCTCTCGCTCGGCCGCATCGGCGACCGCTACTGCGTCGCCTCGGAGTCCTGCGCGTTCGACATCATCGGCGCGGAGTACCTGCGCGACGTGCTGCCGGGCGAGGTCGTGACGCTGTCGGAGAAGGGCATCACGCCGCGCATGGCCGTCGAGGGCGAGCGCCAGGCGTTCTGCGTCTTCGAGTACATCTACTTCGCCCGTCCCGACTCGCGCATGAACGGCGAGCTGCTCCAGTCCGCCCGCGGTCGCATGGGCGAGCTGCTGGCCGGCGAGGCGCCGGTCGAGGGCGCCGATCTCGTCATCCCCGTCCCCGACTCGGGCGCGCCCGCCGCGCGCGGGTTCGCGCGCGCCTCCGGCCTGCCGCAGGACGACGGCCTGATCAAGAACCGCTACGTCGCGCGGACGTTCATCCAGCCCGGGCAGGAGCTGCGCAAGCACGGCCTGCGGATGAAGTTCAACCCGCTTCCCGAGATCGTCGGGGGCAAGTCGATCGTCGTGGTCGACGACTCGATCGTGCGCGGCAACACCACGCGCCAGATCGTCCAGATGCTGCGCGACGCGGGCGCCCGCGAGGTCCACATGCGGATCTCGGCGCCGCCGATCATGCACCCGTGCCACTACGGCGTGGACATGTCGACGCGCGAGGAGATGGTCGCCCACGGGCGCACCGTCGACGAGATCGCGACCGAGCTCGGCTGCGACTCGCTCGCCTACCTCTCGCTCGAGGGCGTCTACGAGGCGATCCGCGGGTCGCGCGGGACGAACTGGGACGCCGGCTGCAGCGGCGAGTACCCGCTCAGCGACGGCGAGACGGGCGATGCGCAGGCCGGCAAGTTCGCGTTCGAGCGCGAGCTGCCGCTCGTCCGCGCCTGAGGACCCGTCTTGCGTGACCTGCGGTGGC
>CADCVT010000028.1 GCA_902806215.1 uncultured Solirubrobacteraceae bacterium
CGTGTCGCGGCACACCGCCCGCGAGCACGCGAGCCGGGTGCTGCGCAAGTTCGGCGTGCGCTCGCGCGCCGAGCTGCAGGCGCTGCTCTACCACGAGCGCTACGCCCCGCCGCTGCGCGCCGGCGCGCCCGCATCGACGTAGAACGGAACGAGCCGGGCGGGCAGCTCCGCACGGCGTCCGAGGCCGAGCTTGCGCAGCACGCGGCCGGTGTGCTCGCGTGCGGTCAGGTCGTGCGCGGCGGCGATGGCTGGGACGAGCGCCGCGGCGGGCGCGGGAGCGAGCACGACGGCGAGGTGCTCGTCGACCCGCGCGCCGTACGCCGCGACGTGGCCGGCGCCGTCGACGTCGAGGACGAGCCGGACCGTCAGGCGCGGGGTCTCGCAAGACCCCACAGATGCGGGATGGGCTTGGGGTGGCCGTGGGCCGATGCTCTGCGAAACGAGTCACCAGATGCCAAGGATCCCCACCACCATGCTCCCGAAGATCAGCGCCATCGCGGCAGCAGCGGTCTGCGCCGCGGCAGCCGTCCCGGCGGTCGCCGCCGCCGACAGCCTCGTCTACGTCAAGGACGGCAACGTCTTCGTCTCGGCGGCCGACGGCTCCGCCGCGAAGCAGCTCACCACCGACGGCGGCTACGAGTCGCCGAGCCAGGCCGACGACGGGACCGTCGTCGCCGGGCGGCGGACCGAGGAGAAGTGCCGGCACCCGCGCCTCCTGCACCGCATGGACCGCGGCGGCAAGCTCCTCAACCCGCCGGTCGAGACGGTCGCCGTCGACAACTCGTTCTACATCGGGCCGCTCGACCCGAAGGTCTCGCCGGACGGCAAGTACGTCGCCTACCACTACTTCTACACCGGCCCGATCGAGGACGAGACCGAGCCGAAGCTGGCCTGGTCGCACAGCGACCGCAACACCGTCAACGGCGTGCTCGGCGCGAACAAGGGCTACATGAACCCGTCGTGGACGCAGGACGGCCGCACGCTGGCGTTCTACTCGGCCGAGCGCACGTTCAACGTCGACGTCCAGTCGGTCGGCGGCTCGACGGAGAACTGGTTCGGCGACGACGACGTCAAGCCGACGCTGCTCGACGGCGAGCTGTCGGCGCAGGGCGATCGCCTCGCCGCGCTGGGCAACGACACGATCCGCCTGTACGACGTCCCCGGCGGCCCGCTGAACGCGCCGGTGTTCCGCTGCGCGATCTCCGGGTTCGCCGGCAAGGCATCCGGCCCGACCTGGTCGCCTGACGGCAAGACGCTCGCGTGGGGCGAGGAGGACGGCATCCACACGATGCGCCTCGACGACCTCGGCGCCTGCGGCTCGGCTCCGCGGTCGCTGACGATCCCCGGCGGGTCGTCCCCGGACTTCGGCCCGGCCGCTGCTCCGGTCGACCCGGCCAAGCAGACGCAGCAGCACGCGCCCGGCCCGCAGCCGACGCCCGCTCCGGGCCCCAAGCCGACGACTCCGAAGGCCACCGGCCCGAAGGTGACCCTCAAGGGCGTTGGGAGCAGCGTGCGCCGCGCGGCCCTGCGCCGCGGCCTGCCGGTCAGCGTCACCTGCTCGACCGACTGCACGGTCAGCGCGACGCTGAAGCTCGGAGGCCGCACCGTCGCGAAGGGCAGCGCGCGCGGAAGCGCGAAGCGCGCGGCGAAGCTCCGCCTGAAGGGCCGCGCGAAGAAGGCCGGCCGGGCGACGCTGACGATCACCGCCCGCGGAGCCGGAGGCCTGAGCACCGTGAAGCGCAGGATCACCCTCCGCTAGCCGGTCAAGAGCGCCGAACGTACGTCAAGGGGGGCTATAGCCCTGCCTGACGTACGTTCGTGGTGTTTGGCGGGGACCGGCGAAGCGCGCGCCGCGCGGATGTAGGGTCCGCGGCCGTGGACCTGACCCGCCGCTCTCTTCTCGCCGGTGCAGGCGCCGGCGCCGGTGCTCTCCTGCTCGGCCGCGACCCCGCCCGCGTCGCCGGCCAGGCGTCGCGGTCGGCGCTGCCGCTCGCGCGCGGCGGCACGTTCGCGACCGGCGTCATGTCGGGCCAGCCGGCGCTCGACGGGATCACGCTGTCGACGCGCGTCGCCGGCCTCGAGCGCACGAGCAGGCTCCAGGTCGAGATCAGCCGCGACGACGACTTCCGCTCGGTGATCTACCGCCAGGACGTCGTCGCCGACGCCGAGCGCGGGTTCGCCGCCCACCACCGCGCGCAGCACCCGGTGCTGCGGCCGGGCGAGCAGTACTTCTACCGCTTCTACACCTGCGACGAGAACTCCCGCGTCGGGCGCTTCCGGACCGCCCGGCCGGCCGACTCGCGCGAGCCCGTCCGGGTCGGCGTCTTCAGCTGCCAGAAGTACCACCAGGGCTACTACACCGCGCACGCGGGCCTCGCCGACGTGCGCGACCTCGACCTCGTGGTCTGCCTCGGCGACTACATCTACGAGGAGGTCAACCGCAACCAGTCGGTGCCCGATCGCAAGGACACGACGGGAGCCAACCGCAACGGCGAGATCATGACGCTCGCCGAGTACCGCGAGAAGTACGCGCTCTACCAGGGCGACCCCGACCTCCAGGCGATGCACGCGAACTTCGCCTTCGGCGCGATCTGGGACGACCACGAGGTCGAGAACGACTACGCGGGCGCCACGCCGGGCGACGCCGAGCAGCGCCGCGTGCCGTTCGAGGAGCGCAAGACCAACGGCTACCGCGCCTGGCGCGAGAACCTGCCGCTGCTCGCGCCGCCCGGGGCCGAGCGCGTGATCTACGGCCGCCTGAACCTCGGCGCCAACGCCGACGTCTTCCTGCTCGACGAGCGCCAGTACCGCGACCCGCTGCTGTGCGAGCCGGTGCAGCCGTGCCCGCAGGCGCGCGCCGAGCCGCCGCGCACGCTGCTCGGCCGTCCGCAGACCGACTGGCTCAAGGGCGAGCTCGCGTCGTCCAGGGCGACGTGGAAGCTCCTCATGAACCAGGTGATGATCATGGGCCTGGACCTCCCGACCGGCGTCCCGATCAACGCCGACCAGTGGGACGGCTACGCGGCCGAACGGCGCGAGATCCTCGAGGACGCGCTGGCCAAGGGCGTCACGAACATGTCGTGGCTCACCGGCGACATCCACACGTTCTTCGCCGGGACCGTGCACACGAGCGGCCGCGTCGACAGTCCGCACGCCGCCACGGAGTTCGTCGCCGGGTCGATCACGTCGGAGGGCATCGCCGAGGAGTTTGGCAACCAGGACTTCGTCACCGACCGCATCCAGAACATCAACCCGCACATCACGTACGCCGAGACCAAGTCGCGCGGCTACGCGGTGCTCGAGGCGCGCCCCGACGAGCTGCTCGTCGACTTCCGTTCGCCCGAGACCGTGTTCCAGCCGAAGAGCCCGGTGAGGACGCTGGCGTCCTTCAAGGTCGCGAACGGGTCGACCGCCGTGGAGCGACGCTAGCGCCCAAGAACGACATCAGCGAGAGACAAGCTCGTCGGCGGCGCGGGGCGATCCTTAGGATGGCCGACGTGGCTCGTCTGTCGTCGCTGATCGCTGTTTGCCTCTGTCTGCTGGGAGCGGTTCCCGGTGAGGCCGCGGAGATCGATGGCGAGCGCGCTCGCTTCACCGTCGGCGACCGCACCGCGCACTCGCTCGCGGTCCGGACGCCCTCGGGTTGGCACACGGCGACGAAGGCCGAGACCGTGGAGCGCGACGGCGCGACGATCCGGGCTCGGCTGGCCACGACCGACCCTGCCCGCGCGATCGACGTCGTGCTCGGCCCCGACGGCGAAGGCGCCGAGCGGCTCGTCGCGCAGTCGCCGGGCGCGGCCGGCGTGCGCGTTGCGCTCGACGCCTGGCGCGACGAGCGGTACCTCGGCTTCGGCGAGCGCTCCAACGGCGTCGACCAGCGCGGCGGCGTCGTCGAGAGCTACGTGGGGGAGGGCACCTACCAGCCCGAGGAGCGTCAGGTCATCTCCGGCTTCGTCCCGCCGTGGAGCATCCGCTGGCGCGACGACGCGTCGTACTTCCCGATGCCGTGGCTGCTGTCCACCGCCGGCTACGGCGTGCTGCTCGACAACAGCGAGACGAGCCGCTTCGACCTGCGGCCGGCGACCGGGTTCGGCGTGGAGGTCGACTCCGCGGCGATGAGCCTGCGCGTCCTGTCCGGGCCTCGCCCGGCCGACGTCCTGCGCCGCCTCACCGAGCGGGTCGGGCGCCAGCCCGCGCCGGCCGCGGCGTGGTTCTACGGACCGTGGTTCCAGACCGGGCAGCCCAACCAGGTCCCGCGCGAGCAGGAGTACGTGAAGCTCCTGCGCGACGCGGACGCCCCGGTGTCGGCCGCCGAGACCCACATGCGCTACCTGCCGTGCGGCGCGCACACGACCAGGCGGGAGGCCGAGCGCGCGCGCACCGCCGCCTTCCACGCCGCCGGCCTCGCGACGCTCACCTACCTGCAGGAGAAGATCTGCGCGACGTACCCCGGCGGGTTCGACGCCGCGCGCAAGCGCGACGCGCTCGTCGGGCGCGAGTCCGGCGAGCCGTACGTCTACCCGGCCTACCTCGGCGAGGAGACGCCGCCGAGCCGGCCGATGGGGCTCATCGACTTCACCGCGCCGCGCGCGCAGGAGCTCTTCGACCTGCTCCTGCGCGACCCCGTCGAGGACGGCCACGACGGCTGGATGGAGGACTTCGGCGAGTCGTTCCCGCCCGACGGCCGGACCGCCGACGGCCAGACCGGCGCCACCGCCCACAACAGCTA
>CADCVT010000029.1 GCA_902806215.1 uncultured Solirubrobacteraceae bacterium
GGAGCACGCCCCCGCGGTCACGGTCGACGATCGCCAGGGCGAACTCGCCGACCAACCGGTCCAGCAACCCCCCGCCCCAGCGCTCGTAGCCGGCGAGGACGAAGGCGCTGTCGGGCACACCCCGGTGGTCGGCGATCCCGAGCGACGCGGCGAGATCGCCGCGGTTGTCGATGCGGATGTCGGCGACGACCACGAGCGAGCCGTCACGGCCGCGTGCCGGCTGCAGCTCGGACGCGTCCTCCCGCGTGCTCGTCCGCAGCGCGGCTCCGACCGCCACGCCGCAACGGCCTGCCGTTCCCGCCCACGTTCCGCCGCCGTCGGGTCCGAGCGGGGCGACGGCCTGTGCGACGGGTTCGAGGTCCGTGCCCGTCCAGGGCCGGCCGTCCAGTCCGACCACGCCGAAGATCGCACTCACCGGACGAACGCTAGCGCCGGCGGGGCGGCCCTCCCCTGTCTAGGCTGGGCGCCATGCGCGCAGACGTGCCCGAGCGGCTGGAGCGGGCGACCGTCCGCGGGCCGATGGTGGAGGCGAGCAGCGACGCGATCCTCGTGCGTATCCCGAACGTGGCGCGCTACCTGGTCCGCGGCGACGGGACGACCACCGTCGACCGCGCCGACGGGGCCACCGACGCCGACGTCCGCTGCTTCGCCGAGGGCCCGGTGGCCGCGGCCGCGGCGCTCCTGGCCGGGTGCCTGCCGCTGCGTGCTTCGGCCGTCTCGGTCGGAGGTCGGGCCGCCGTCCTGTGCGGTCCCTCGACGGCGGGGAAGTCCGCGCTCGCGGCCGCCCTGGCGCTGCGCGGGCACGCGGTCCTCGCCGACGCCGTCTCGGTCGTCGGGCCCGGTGCTCACGGTGCGTCGCCGTTCGCCACGGCGGGCGCCCACGAGCCCGTGCTCTGGCCGGACATGGTCCAGGCGCTCGGGCTGTCGGACGTCCCCTCGCGCCGGGTCCGGCCGGCGTTGGAGGCGCGGGCCTACGGTCTCGGCCCGCCTCCGGTCGCGGCTCCGGTGGGAGTCGTGGTCCTGCTGCGGGTCGATCCGGCTGCGGCAGCACTGCGCATCCAGCCGGTCACCGGCGCTGCGAAGCTCCCGGCGTTGCTCGGCACCTCGTGGCTCCCGCGCCTGCTCGCCACACCCCGACTCGCCGGCGCGGCGTTCGCGGTGACGGCGTCCCTCGCGCAGTCGACGCCGCTCGTCTCGCTGGTCCGGCCGCGGGCGGGCGCATCGCCCCAGGCGCTGGCTCCGATGGTCGAGGGCCTCCTCACGTGACCGGCTCGACGGTCTGGATCGCCTCGTACCCCAAGTCGGGGAGCACGTGGCTGCGTGCGGTGGCCACCGCGCTGCGCCTGCGACGCGCACCCGGCCTCGACGAGCTCGACGGCGGGACGATGACCGCGTCACGGGCCGTCCTCGACGCGGCGACCGGGGTCGCGAGCTCGTGCATGACCGCCGACGAGATCGACCTCGTGCGCCCGGGGGTGGACGAGCTCCTCGCGACCGAGGGCAGGCGCGGCGAGTCGCGCCTGCGGAAGGTCCACGACGCCTTCGTCGTCGGTCCGGCCGGCGCCCCCGTCGTCTCGGTCGCCGCGACGCGCGGCGCGATCTACATGGTCCGCGACCCGCGCGACGTGGTCGTCTCGTACGCGCACCACGCGGGGCGCTCGCACGCCTGGGCGGTCCAGCACCTCGGCGACCCCGCCGCTGCGATGGCCGCATCGCCCGGGGGGCTGCACCACCAGGTCCGCCAGAGGCTCGCGACGTGGTCCTCGCACGTGACGAGCTGGGTGGATGCCGCACCGTTCCCCGTGCACGTGTTGCGCTACGAGGACTGTGCGGCGGCTCCCGTCGACAGCTTCGCGGGAGCCCTGCGTTTCGCCGGCCTCGAGGCCTCCGAGCAGACGGTCGCGACCGCCGTCGGACACGCGTCGTTCGAGCGGCTGCGGGCGGCGGAGGTCGCGTCGGGCTTCCGGGAGCGGCCGTCCACCGTAGGCAGCTTCTTCCGGCGCGGCGAGTCCGGTGCGTGGCGCGACGAGCTGTCCCCGGAGCTCGCCGCGCGGGTCGAGGCCGACCACGGCGACGTGATGGCGCGCCTCGGGTACGTGACGCAGCGTCGTGAGCTGCTCGACATGCCGCGCTGATAGCGCGGCGCCGCGTCGGACCGCTTAGCGTTCCGGCGGTATGCGGTCTCTCGTGCTGTCTCTCACCACCGCGGTCACGCTCGCGTGGGCCGCTGCCGCCGCCTCGGCTGACATCCAGGTCCTCTCGACGCGCGCCGACCTCGTGTCGGGCGGCGACGCGCTCGTGCGGGTCACGCCCGCCGACGCGCGCGTCGACGTCGACGGCCGGGACGTCACGTCGGCGCTGCGGTCGCGGGGCGACAGCGCGGTCGGCCTCGTCGGCGGGCTGAAGCTGGGCGACAACCTCGTGACCGCCCGCAGCGCGCGCGGCGCCGAGCAGCTCACGATCACGAACCACCCGATCGGCGGTCCGGTGTTCTCGGGGCCGCAGATCCAGCCGTGGACGTGCTTCGAGGGCGCGCTCGACGCGCAGTGCAACCGCGCGCCGAAGTACGAGTTCTTCTACCAGTCGTCGCGCGGCGGCGCCCTGCGCGCGTACGACCCGGCCAAGCCGCCGTCGGACGTCGGGACCACGACGACCGACCAGGGCAAGACCGTCCCGTTCATCGTGCGGCAGGAGACCGGCGCGCTCGCCCGCGACGAGTACCGGATCGCGGTGCTCTACGACCCGGCGAAGCCGTGGGCGGCGCAGGACGCCTACAACCACAAGCTCGTCGTGTTCCACGGCGCGTCGTGCGACACGTCGTACGAGCAGGCGAGCGCCCCCGACGTGCTCAACGAGACCGCGCTCGGCCGCGGGTTCGCGACGATGTCGCATGCGCTCGACAACGCGGGCCACAACTGCAACATCGTCACCCAGGCCGAGTCGCTCGTGATGACGAAGGAGCGCGTGATCGAGCAGTACGGCGAGGTCCGCTACACGATCGGCAGCGGCTGCTCGGGTGGGTCGCTAACCCAGCAGCAGGTCGCCAACGCGTACCCCGGGCTCTACCAGGGCCTCACGCCGGCGTGCAGCTTCACGGACGCCTGGTCGTCGGCGATGCAGTACGTCAACTACCAGCTGCTGCGCCGGTACTTCGAGAACCCGTCGCGCTGGGCGCCGGGCGTCGCGTGGGACCCGCAGTCGCGCAGCGCGGTCGAAGGCCACCCGAACCCGGCGAACTCCGTCACGTTCACCGAGGTCATCCCGTCGAGCGGCGATCCGAGCCGCGACTGCCCCGGCGTCCCGCGCGAGAAGGTCTACGACGAGAAGACGAACCCCAAGGGCGTGCGCTGCTCGTTCCACGACTACATGGTCAACGTGTTCGGGCGACGGGCGAAGGACGGCTTCGCGGGCGTCCCGCTCGGCAACATCGGGCTCGAGTACGGCCGCAAGGCGCTCGAGACGGGGAAGATCACGCCGCAGCAGTTCGTCGACGTCAACGCGAAGATCGGGTCCTGGGACATCGACTACAACGAGACGCGGGAGCGCACCGACGCGGACCGGCCCGCGCTGCGCAACGTCTACAAGAGCGGCGCGGTGAACTCGGGCGAGAACCTCGACCAGGTCGCGATCATCGACCTGCGCGGGCCCGACCCGGGCGCCTTCCACGACGTCTACCGCACGTACGTCATGCGGGCGCGGCTCGAACGCGAGCACGGCACCGCCGCCAACCAGGTGCTGTGGCGCGGTCAGGTCCCACTGCTCGGCGACGCGAACTACACCGACCAGTCGATCATCGCGATGGACGAGTGGCTCGCAGCGGTCGAGAAGGACCCGCGCGACATCCCGCTCGCGCGGAAGATCCTCGAGGACAAGCCGAAGACGCTCACCGACCGCTGCACCGACGGCGCGGGCCAGGACGCTCCGGCCCAGACGTGCGACGCGACGGTGCAGTCGTACTCGGACCCGCAGATCGAGGCCGGCATGCCGAAGACCGACGATGTCCTGCGCTGCAACCTCAAGCCGCTGCGGCGCAACGACTACGGCGCGGCCGTCTTCACCGACGCGCAGTGGCAGGAGTACTCGAAGATCCACCCCAAGGGCATCTGCGACTTCTCGAAGCCCGGCGAGGACCGCGTCGACGTGTCGGAGTGGCAGACCTACCAGGACGCCGACGGCAACGTGATCTACGGCGGACGCCCGCTCGGCCCCGCGCCGCGGTCGCAGCCGCTCGAGACGACGGCGCGCCTGGGACTCACGGGCGTCGGCGCCCGCCGGTGCGTCTCTCGCCGCCGGTTCTCCCTGCGCCTGCGCGCCCCGCGGGGCCAGCGCCTGCGCTCGGCGGTCGTCTACGTCGATGGGCGTCGTGTCCGGCGCGTCTCCGGACGCCGCCTGCGCGCGCCGATCGACCTGCGCGGCGTGCCGAGGAAGACCGTCCGTGTGCGCGTCGTCGCGGTCACGATGCGCGGCCGCCGGATCGTCGCTTCGCGCACGTATCGGACGTGCACGCCGAAGCGCGTGGCGGCTCGCTCGAAGCGGCGCTCGTAGGCCCGTGGATCGCTTCGGCTCGCGGTGCGGTTGTCATCGGTGGTCTGACAACGGCGTCCGTGAGTGGGTGTGTCCGCTTGTGGTCGTTCTCCCGGGGTCGGGGTCTTGGTGCTCGGGGCGTCTAGCCGGTGCTAGCCGGGGCTAGACGAGGAAAAGACAGACGTCCTCTCTTCTCGTTGTAAGCGTGTGCTTACACGGGTGAAAGCGCACGCTTACAAATCCGCGAAGGGACAGCGCTGCGCGCTCGGAGGAGCGCCGGAGCGCGACGGAGAACCACTGTCGTGACCGACGTAGTTGTCGGACCAGCCGACGGGCCAGCCGCGGCGCGGGCCGAAGCGCTCAGCCCGCCGGCGTGGCGAACACCGTGACCGGCCCGTCGAGCTGCACGCGCACGCGGTCGCCCGGGTGCCACACCGGAAACGACAGCGACCGTGAGCGGATGCGGCGACCCGAGGGGAGCTCGACGTGCACGAGCTGGTCGTGCCCGAAGAACTCGCGCTCGACGACGACCGCCTCGACGACCTTGCGCCCGCCGGCTCCCGGGCCGTAGGACAAGGCGACCGCCTCGGGGCGCACGAGCACATCGGCGGCCGATCCGGTGACGCCCTCGGCCGGCACGCGCGCGAGCTCGCACTCGACCCAGCCGTCCTCGATGTTGCCGGGCAGGACGTCGGCCTCGCCGAGGAACTCCGCGACCCAACGCGACGCGGGCCGCCCGTAGACCTCCTCGGGCGTGCCGATCTGGGCGATCTTCCCGTCGCACATGACCGCGACGCGGTCGGCGAGCGACAGCGCCTCCTCCTGGTCGTGCGTGACGAAGACGCTGGTCACGCCGGCGCGGCGCAGGATCTCGCGGACCTCGCCGCGCACCCGCGCGCGCAGGGCGGCATCCAACCCGCTGAACGGCTCGTCGAGGAGCACGACCGACGGCGTCCCCGCGAGCGCCCGCGCGAGCGCTACGCGCTGCTGCTGGCCGCCTGAGAGCTCGTGCGGCGCGCGGTCGCCGAGCTCGCCGAGACCGACGAGGTCGAGCACCGACTGCACGCGCTCGGGATCGGGATGACGACCGAGGGCGTACGCGATGTTGCCGCGCACGGAGAGGTGCGGGAACAGCGCGTAGTCCTGGAAGACCATGCCGAGGTTGCGCTTCTCGGGCGCGACGAACGTCTTGCCGCCGGCGATGATCTCGCCGTCGAGCTGGATGCACCCCTGGTCGGGGCGCTCGAACCCGGCCATGAGCCGCAGCATCGTCGTCTTGCCGCAGCCGCTCGGCCCGAGCAGCGCGACGACCTCGCCCGGCTCGATGTCGAGGTTCACGCCGTCGACGGCGTGGCAGTCGCCGAACGCCTTGTGCACGCCGATGGCCCGGATGGCGCTCATGGTCGGTCTTGGGAGCGGATCGTCAGGAGGGCGAGGGGGATCGCGGAGACCGCGAGAAGGACCAGGCTGGGGACCGCGCCCCGCTCGAAGAAGCTGGACTCCGTGGTGCGGAAGATCTCGGTGGCGAGGGTCTCGAATCCTATCGGTGCGAGCAGGAGCGTCGCCGGAAGCTCCTTGACCGCGGTGAGGAACACGAGCAGCGCGCCGGCGACGACGCCCGACCGCGCGAGCGGCGCCGTGATCGTCCGCAGCACCGCGAGCGGCGTGCGCCCGAGCGACCGCGCGGCCTCCTCGACGTGCGGGTCGATCCGCAGCAGCGCGGCTCGCGTCGCCCCGATCGCCTGAGGGAGGAACAGCACGACGTACGCGAGCACGAGCATCGCGAGCGTCTGGTAGAGCGCCGGCCACGCCCGCGTGCCGACGACGACGAGCGCGAGCGCGACGACGATGCCCGGCAGCGCGTGGCCGGCGAACGACGCGCGCTCGAGGCCGGCCGACAGCCGACCGGCGTACCGGACGGCGAGCAGCGCGACCGGCACGGCGCACGTAGCGGCGACCGCCGCCGCGACCGCGGCAGCGAGCAGCGAGTTGCCGGCGGCGCCCGCGACGACGTCCCACTCGACCTCGCCGGCGAAGCTCTTCGTCGACCAATACAGGAGCACCGCGACCGGCAGCACGAGGGTCAGCCCGACGACGCCGCCGGTGAACGCCAGCGCGGGCCAGCGCCAGCGCCCGAGCGCGACGATCGGCAGCCGCCGCTGCACGCCCGGCGCGGCGCGCGCGTACGTGCCGCGCGCGCGGCGCGTGCGCCCTTCCAGCCACAGGACGAGCACCGTCAGCGCCACCAGCAGGCACGCGAGCGCGGCGGCGCCCTCGCGGTCGAACGACGATCGGTAGGTCGTGTAGATGACGCTCGTGAACGAGTCGAAGCGCAGGATCGAGACCGCGCCGAAGTCGCTCAGCACGTAGAGCGCGACGAGCAGGCCGCCGGCGCCGATCGCCGGGACGAGCTGCGGCAGCACGACGGTGCGGAAGGCCTGCCACGGCGATCGACCCATCCCGCGCGCCGCCTCCTCCAGCGCGGGGTCGAGCGACCGCAGGACCGCCTGGACGGGCAGCAGCACGTAGGGGTACGTGAACGCGGTCAGCACGAACCAGGCGCCGGGGAACCCGTAGATCGATGGCAACGAGTCGACGCCGAGGGCGTCCTGGGCGAGGCCGCTCGGGCCGAGCGCCGACACCACGAGGTAGGCGCCGATGTACGACGGGATGACGAGCGGCAGCGCCGCGAGCACCGCCCACAGACGGCGGCCGGGAAGGTCGGTGCGGACGGTCAGCCACGCGAGCGGGACCGCGATGGCGATGGCGGTGACGGTGACCGCCGCGGCGAGCGCCGTCGAGCGGCCGAGCAGCGCCAGCGCGTCGCTCGTCCAGACCGAGTCGCGCGCCGCGTCGACATCGCCGCCGACCACGATCGCCAGGTACGCGAGCGGCAGCAGCGCGACGAGCGCGACGAGCGCGGCGGCGAGCAGCACGCCGAGCGGCGCGCGCCCGCGGCGGACGCGCGCCTCCTCCTCCAGCGGGAGTCCGAGCTCGGCGGCTACAGCGCCCCGCTTTCCTGGATCAGCTCGACCGTCCCGGCGAGGTCCGAGAGGTCGGAGAGGTCGAGGCCC
>CADCVT010000030.1 GCA_902806215.1 uncultured Solirubrobacteraceae bacterium
CCGAGCTGGTCGGCCGCGTCGATGACCTGCTGGACGCGGTGCACGTTCGAGGCGAAGCTCGTGACGATGACGCGGCCGGGCGCACGCTCGATGACCTCGGTCAGGTGGGGCCCGACGCCGGCCTCCGACGGCGACCAGCCCGCGCGGTCGGCGTTGGTCGAGTCGCCGCACAGCAGGAGCAGGCCGTCCTGGCCGAGCTTGGCCAGCCGGACGAAGTCCGGCGGCGCGGAGCTCACCGGCGTCTGGTCGAACTTGTAGTCGCCGGTGACGAGCACGGTCCCGAGCGGGCACGTCAGCGCGACGCCCGACGCGTGCGGGATCGAGTGCGTCATGTGGACGAGCTCGACCGTGAACGGGCCGGCGTCGATGAGCTCGCCGGGCTCGACGTCGACGAGGTCGACGTCGCGCAGCTTGTGCTCGTCCAGGCGCGAGCGGGCCATCGCCATCGTGAGCTTGCGCCCGTACACCGGCGGGGCGTTGTCCTGGCCGAGCTCGCGCAGGACCCACGGCAGCGCGCCGACGTGGTCCTCGTGCGCGTGCGTGATGACGATCGCCTCGATGTCGTCGACGCGGTCGCGCAGGTACGTGAAGTCCGGCAGGACGAGGTCGACCCCCGGCATCTCGGCGGTCGGGAACCGCAGGCCGCAGTCGACCACGACGATCTTGTCCTCGTACTCGAGGACCGTCATGTTCTTGCCGATCTCCCCCAGCCCGCCGAGCGGCAGGACGCGCAGCGTGCCGGTCAACGGGCCGCCTGCTGGCCGAGGAGGCCGTGGGCCTCGAGCACGCCGCGGATCTCCGCGCTTTCGTGGTCGTCGGCTTCGACCAGCGGGAGCCGCAGGCCGCCGACGCGGTGGCCGAGCATGTTCAGCGCCGCCTTGATCGGGATCGGGTTGGTGGTGACGCCCATGACGGCGAAGAGGTCCTGCAGCGACGCGTCGATCTCGGCCCGGCTGTCGGGCTCGTCGACCATCCGGCGCATCTCGTCGCCGACGATGTGGCTGGCGACGCAGATGCCGCCGGCCCCGCCGATGTCGAGCGTGCGGGCGAGGATCTCGTCGTTGCCGGCGTAGACGTCGAGGCCGTCGACGAGCGCGAGGTTGTCGTTGTTGGCCTGCTTGACGCCCTCGATGCCGTCGATCTGGGCCAGCTCGGCGAGCAGGTCGTTCGGGATGTCGATGACCGAGCGCGACGGGATGTTGTAGAGGAGGATCGGCTTGTCGGTCGCCTTGGCGATCTCCTCGTAGTGCCGGATGAGGCCGCGCGGGTTCGGCTTGTTGTAGTACGGCGTCACCGAGAGGATCCCGTCGACGCCGAGCTCGGTCGCGCGCTCGGTCATGTGGCACGCGTGCGCCGTGTCGTTCGAGCCCGTCCCGGCGATCACCGTGGTGCCCTCGGGGCGCTCGGCGCAGGCGAGCTCGACGACGCGCAGGTGCTCCTCGTCGGACAGGGTCGGCGCCTCGCCGGTGCTGCCGCACGCGACGACGCCGTGCGAGCCGTGCTCGCAGACGTGCCGGTGCATGGCGACGAACGCGTCCTCGTCGAGGCGCAGGTCGTCGTCGAACGGCGTGACGATCGCCGTCAGGATGGCGCCGAGATCTGCCATCTAGCCGAGCGGATCCCCGCTCGTGAGGCCACCGCCGGGCGTGGGCGGCGACTTGCGCTCGGTCTCCTCGAGCAGCGGATCGCCCTGCGTGGGCGTGGCGCGGACCTCGTCGGCGGGCGCGGACTCGGGAGCCGAGGCGGGCTCCGGCGCGCCGGCGGAATGCGGATCGCCCTGCTGCGGCGTCGCGGCAGGTGAGGTCGACTCGGTGCCCTTGGCGCGCCCGTGCTCGTCGTACTCGACCGTGCCGGCTGCGCTCGCCTGGTTGCCGCCGGAGGAGTCCTGCTTGGCGTTGAAGTCCTTCTGGACGTCTTCCAGCTTCTCCTGGGCCTGCTCGGCGAGCTTCTTGGCCTTGTCCATGAAACCCATGCGGCGAGCCTACTCCTGCTGCGCGCATTCCGGCACGCCGAGGGCGCGCGCGGCGGCGCCGGATCGGCGGCTGAGGTCGGCGAGGCGGCCCTGAGCGGCCTGGAGCAGCGCGCGTGCGTCGCCGCCACGGCGGAGCTCGGCCACGAGCTTCTCGACCTCCTTGACGCCCTCGCGGTTCGCGCTCAGCGCCTCCTTGTGCTCGGCCTCGAGCTGTTCGGGCGGCTCGAGCTTGGCGAACTCCTCCGACGTGCGCCGGTTGACCTTCATCAGGCGCTCGAAGTACGAGGCGATCGCGGCGTTCGTGGTCTTCGTCGGACGCTCGACGGCCTGCGTGGCCCGGTCCGCCTCGGCACAGATCGTGCGCGCCTCGCCGCGGTACTCCTTCGGCGTGAGCGCGTCGTCGCCGCCGCACGCGGCAAGCGTGGCGGCGACGGCGAGGAGGAGCGAGAGGCGGCGCGGCAAGCCGCCCAATCTAGCGGCGGGCGCCGCCGCGGCTCAGAACTTCGGGTACTGCCGCGTCTCCCAGAGCTTGGCCTCGGCCGCGCGCCGCACCTCGAGGCCGGGAAGGACCTGGAGCCCGGCGTGGTCGAAGCGCTCGAGCTGGGCGGGGACGGCGCCGTAGTCCTTGTCGTTGAGGTCCTTGAGCAGCGTCGACTGCTCGAGCGTGCCCGGGCCGAGGTTGTAGACGAAGTCGACGAGGACGTCGAAGCGCTCCTGGTCGAGCGGCACCGTCACCATCTGGTCGACCTGCTTCGCGAACCCGGCGGCCTGCTCGCGCAGCAGGTCGATCGCCTGCTGCTCGCTGATGCCCTTCTTGAACTGCTCGGGCTCGCTGCCGTTGCACGGTCCCATGTGCACGAGGTGGCCGTAGCCGATCGTGCAGTTGCCGTGCGGATCGTCGTACAGGTGAGACCGGAAGCCCTCGAAGTGTGCGATGAACTGCGCACCGTGCTCGCTGAGTTGCATGCTCGGCGACGCTAGACCCATCAACGGGCTACGTCAATCGTCGAGGCTCGGCCGGCGGCGAGCCTCGACGGCATCGGTGAAGCGGCGTGGGACGCGGGCGTCTTCGCCCTCCTCCCACAGCGTGATCACGACGAGCTCGCCGCGCGGCACGTCGTGGCGGCAGACGTAGATCAGCGAGCGGTCGCGCAGGTCGACGACGTCGACGGTCGCGCGGTCGCGCCCCGGCCGGTGGTTGCCGGCCTCCCACGCGTGCGACACCCGCTTGACGATCTCCGCCTTGGGCTCGAGCGTCCCGCGCACGCGCTGACGGAACCGGTCGGCGGCGTGGTCGGTGACGGCTACGAGGGCCACAGCACGTGCTCGAGGCCCACCACAGGTGAGCGGTCGAGCGAGGCCACCCCGCGGACCGCGGCGAGCACGCCGGGCATGAACGACTCGCGGTCGATCGAGTCGTGGCGGATCGTCAGCGTCTGGCCGAGGTCGCCGAGGACGACCTCCTGGTGCGCGACGAGCCCGGGCAGGCGGATCGAGTGGATCGGGACGTCGCCCTCCATCATCTCGGCGGTCCGCGCCGCGGTGCCCGACGGCTTGTCGAGCTTGCGGTCATGGTGCAGCTCGACGATCTCGGCCTTGGCCATGAGCTTCGAGGCCTCTGCGGCGAAGCGCATCATGAGCACGGCGCCGATGGCGAAGTTCGGGCAGAAGAGGACGTTCGCGCCGGTCAGGCCCTCGGCGGCCGAGACGTCCCAGCCGCTCGTCCCGACGACGGCGTGCACGCCGGCGCCGACGGCCGCGCGGACGTTGTCGAGCGCCTGGTCGGGCACGGTGAAGTCGACGAGCACGTCCGCGTCGGCGAGCACGTCGGCGACGGCCGTCCCGAGCGACGGGTCGGCCCGCCCGGTCAACGTCATGTCGTCGGCGCCCTCGACCGCCCGGCAGACGGTGTCCCCCATCCGCCCGGCGGCGCCGGCGACGGCGACCCGGATCACGGGACCAGCACCGACAGGCAGGTCACGCAGCCCTCCATCTTCTCGAACTCGGAGATGTCGACGGTGACGACGTCGAAGCCGAGGTCGCCGAACAGCTCGGCCGAGCGCGGGGCGCTCGCGGCCATCAGGACGGTCGACGGGTCGAGCACGACGACGTGCGAGCCGGCTTCCTCGGGGACCATCCGCATCCGCGCGAGCGGCGACGGATCGATGAGGCGGTCGTTCGCGCAGACGATCGTCCCGTCGGGCAGCGCGGTGATCGCCGACTTGAGGTGCAGCACCTCGAGCAGCGGTACGGCGACGACGGTGCGGCCGAGCGGGGCGAGCAGCGCGCGGAGCTGGCGGATGCCGTCCGCGTTCGTGCGCCCGCCACGGCCGACGTAGACGTCGTTGCCCACCTGGAGCACGTCGCCGCCGTCCAGGGTCCCGGGCGCCTCGATGCGGGCGACCTCGAGGTCGAGGGCACGCAGCACCGGCAGGACCCCCTCCTCCTCACCGAGCCGTTCGTCGGCGCCCAGGCGCGCGACGACGGCGAGGCGATCCACGACGACGACGGTGTCCTCGACGAACGCCGAGTCGGGGAACTCGTCGGCCAGCGGGACCTCGACGATCTCCCAGCCCGCACCGGCGAGCGCGGCGACGTACGCGGTGTGCTGCTCCACCGCGAGCCAGGGGTCGGCCGGCACGCGCTCGATGTGCGTGACCAGCCCGTCGCCCATGCGGCTCGACGGCGGGCGGACGAGCGCGACGCTCAAGCGGCCAGGGCCGGCGACACCGGCTCGAGCGCGGACCGGAACGCCTTCTTGCTGCCGCCGATCCCGGCGGCGCTGAGCCGCTCGGCGGCGAGCAGCTCGGCGGAGAGCTCGACGAGGTCCTCGCGCGTCACCGCGTCGATCCGCTCGATGATCTCGTCGACGGTGAACAGCGGCAGGCCCGCCAGCAGCGACGAGCCGAGGCGGTTCATGCGCGCGGCGGTCGACTCGAGGCCGAGCACGATCCGGCCCTTGACGTTCTCCTTGGCCCGCTCGAGCTCCTCGGCCGTGGCCGGGTCCTCGCGGACGCGGGCGAGCTCGTCGCCGACGACGCGCATGGCGGCCTGCAGGTTGTCCGGGCGGGTGCCCAGGTAGACGCCGATCTGCCCCGTGCCCGCGAACAGCGACTGGAACGAGAAGACCGAGTAGGCCAGGCCGCGCTTCTCGCGCACCTCCTGGAACAGGCGCGAGGACGACGTCCCGCCGAGGATCGTGTCGAGCACGCGCAGCGCGTAGCGCCGCTCGTCGTCGCGGGCGATGCCCGGGCCGCCGAGGCACACGTGCACCTGCTCGGTGTCCTTCTTGAGGAACTTCACCTGCGCCGCCGTCGGCGACGGCGGCGTGATCAGCCCGGGGACCGCGGCGCCGATGCGCTCGACCTGAGCGCGCTCGATCCGCGCGACGAGGTCGTCGTGGTCGACCGAGCCGGCGGCCGCGACGACGACGTTGCCGGGCACGTAGCGCTGCGCGTGGAACGCCCGCAGGCCGTCGGCGGGCGTCTCTGCGACGACCTCCTCGCGGCCGATGATCGCGCGCCCGAGCGGGTGGCCCGCGAAGACCGCCTCGCCCAGGACGTCGAACACCTTGTCCTGCGGGTCGTCCTCGTACATCGCGATCTCCTCGAGGACGATCTCGCGCTCGTTGACGAGGTCGTCCTCGCCGAAGCGCGGGCGCCACACCATGTCCGCGATGACGTCGAGCGCCTCGGGGAGATGGATGTCGAGCACGCGTGCGTAGACCGACGTGGTCTCCTTGCCCGTGCCCGCGTTGAGCTCGGCGCCCATCGTGTCGAAGATCTGATCGATCTCGAGCGAGCCGTACTTCGACGTCCCGCGGAAGAGCATGTGCTCGATCAGGTGCGACAGGCCGGCCTCGGGCTCGTCCTCGTTGGACGAGCCCGTGCCGATCCAGAACCCGAGGGCGACGGATCGCACCGAGTCCATGTGCTCGGTGACGACCCGGACGCCTGAGTCAAGCGTCGTGACCCTCGGGAGATCCATCTGTCTTACTCGTCGCGGTTGCGGCGCGGACGGCCCGAGCCGCGGCCGTTGCCGCCGCCGCCACCGTCACGCCGGGGCC
>CADCVT010000031.1 GCA_902806215.1 uncultured Solirubrobacteraceae bacterium
CGCACCGCCGGACGCCCGCGGTCGGCACCGCCGTCGCGCGGCCGGTTGCGCTCGACGTCCTCCCGCGGAGCGTCTCGCCGTCGGCGCGCGGCCTCGCCGTCCGGCTGCTCCAGCGCCACCTCGCCAAGCGCGGCTACGTCGTCGGGCGCCGCGGCAGCTTCGACGCGCGGACCGCCCGCGCGGTCCTCGCCTTCCGCAAGGTCAGCGGCATGCGGCGCACGAGCTCGGCCGACCGCGGCGTCATGCGCCGCCTCGCGCGCGGCGGCGGCCGGTTCAAGCTCCGCTATCCGAACCACGGCAAGCACATCGAGGCCGACCTCTCGCGGCAGATCCTCGTGCTGGCCCGCGGCAACAAGGTCGAGCGGATCTACCACACGTCCTCGGGCTCGCCCGCGACGCCGACCGTCCGCGGCAACTTCCGCTTCTACATGTCGCAGCCGGGGTTGAACAACAAGGAGATGTTCCACTCGCAGTACTTCATCGGCGGGTACGCGATCCACGGCTACAAGTCGGTGCCGATCTATCCCGCGTCGCACGGCTGCCTGCGCGTCCCGATGGCCGACGCCCGCTCGATCTACGACTGGATCAAGAAGGGCGATCGCATCGACGTCTACGGGTGATCGCCCTAGAGGGCGATCACCTTGGGAGAATCGCCTAGGAGGCGATTCTCCCGGCTGAGCTCAGTGCGTCGGCGATCACCGCCGAGGCGATCAGCGAGCCCCACGGGGAGAGGTGGACGCCGTCGCTCGCCCGGACGGTCCGCCGGACGCCGCCCCACGTCATCCTGCGGTGGAACTTCCCGTCCGGTGAGAACACGGCGGCGAGGTCGATGAGCGGGACCCGCGCGCGGCGAAGCGCGCGGTTGACGGCCCGGTGCACGCGGGCCAGCTCGGGGTGCGCGGGCGCCGGCACGGTCAGCCAGAACGTGGTGCCGTAGTCGCGGGTCATCCGCGCGACGCGGCGGGCGAACTCCGCGACCCACCGCCCGTTGCAGCACCGTGCGATCCCTTTGAACGCGTCGACGTCGCCGGTCCCGAGCCAGGCGACGACGACGTCGGGACGGTGCGCGGCGACCTGCCGCGGCGCGTGCGCGAGCCAGTCGACGACGAACGGCCGCGTGAGCCCGCTCCCCACGCGCGCGTCGACGCGGACGTCGTGGCCGAGCGCGCGCAGGTCGGGTGCGAGCCGGCGCTGGAGCACCTCCATCATCGAGTCCCCGGTCAGCAGCACGCGCTCCTGCGCGGACGCGGGAGCGGCGCTCAGGCAGACGGCGACGAGGAGGCCCGTGAGGGTGCGCTTCACCCCGGCAGCGTCTCACGCACGAGGTGCTCGAGCACGGCCTCGAGCCCTCCGCGCGCGAACGCGGCACGCTGGCGGTCGGCGCCGTTGCCGTCGCGCAGGATCCGCTCGACGATCTCGAGCTCGGGCACGTCCATCTGCCGCCGCGCCAGCGCGACCGCCTTGCGTGCCACCTCGGGCACCCCGCGCAGCGCGCCGTCGAACCAGATCGTCGCCTCGAGGCCGTCACGCGCCGCGCGGAAGCTCGACTCCATGAGGATCTCGCTGCCGTCGGCGGGGCGCGGGTTGCGCGCCTCGTGCAGCGCGAGCCCGTGGACGAGCGCGGCCAGGCCGGCAACCGTGTCGAGGTCGGACTGCGCGTCCATCGCGCGGACCTCCACCGTGCCGAGCAGCGGGTGCGGCCGCACGTCCCACCACAGGAACGTGTAGTCGGCGATCTCGGCACTGGCGACGATCCCCTCGATCGTCCGCGCGTAGTCGTCGAAGCCGCGGAACGCGCGCGGGATCTCCGACCGCGGATAGGCGCGGAACGCCTGCGCACGCGCGCTCGCGAAGCCGGAGTCAAGCCCGTACCAGTACGGCGAGTTCGCCGCGAGCGCCTGGAGCAGCGGCAGGTGCGAGCGCAGCCCGTTGTAGGCGAGGATCGCGGTCGCGGAGTCCGGCATGCCGACGTGGACGTGCGTCGCGGCCGTCGGGGTGCGGGTGATGAGTCCGCGGAGCATCCGCACGATCGCCGCGTAGCGCTCCTCGTCGATGTGCACGACGTCGCCGAAGGCCGCGGCCGGGTGTAGTCCGGCACCGACCGCCAGCGAGCCGCTCGCGCCCGCCGCGTCGCGGATCTGCTCGCGCAGCGCGCGGATGTGGCCGATCGCCTCGCCCGCGTCCTGCGAGACCGCCGACTTCAGCTCGATCTCGGCCTCGTAGGTGTCGGGCGCGAGCCGCCCGTGCCCGGGGACCTCGGATCCGAGGACACGCAGCAGGTCGGTCGCCGCGTGCCGCAGGCCGTGCGGCGCCGCGGCGTCGACGAGGATGAGCTCCTCCTCGACGCCCAGTTGATACGACGGGCCGCGGCCGAAGTTGACGCCGGGGATCGCGGCCACGCCGCAAGAGTACGGCGGCGATCAGGCGGGAGCGGGCACGACCTCGGCCGGCCGGCCGGCGCTTGTGCGCACGAGCACGGCCCGCGCCGCGACCCAGACGATCAGGCAGCCGGTCCCGAGCCCCACGAACGTGGCGCGCGGGCCCGCGACCGCGACGAGCGCGCCCCCGCCGAAGTACGCGACGGCGAACGAGGTCGAGATGAGCGCGCTCTTCAGGCCGAACACACGGCCCTTCACCGCGTCGGGCACGACGTGCTGGATCAGCACGTTCTCGGCGACGAGCGCGAGGCCGTTGCCGACGCCGAGCATCGCGAACGTCGCGAGCGCGACCGGCCAGCTCGGGACCGCCGCGCAGGCGAGGAGCGACACGCCGCACAGCGCGAGCCCGGCCAGGTACTGCCGGCCGGCCGCGTCGCCGTCCTGCGCCCGGGCGCCGAACAGCGACCCCCCCGCGATGCCGAGACCCATCGCCGCGACGACGAGTGAGTAGTGCGCGGGACCGCCGTCGAGCGTCTCGCGCACGAGGACGAGCTCGGCCACGTTGATCGCGCCGAGGAAGCAGACGAACGCGGTCGAGCTGAGGACCACGGTCCAGGCGGCGCGGTTCGCGCGCAGCGCGCGGGCGCCGTCGGTCACGGCGGCGAGGAGGCGCGGCTTCGCGGTGCCGTCGCCGGCCTCGGCGGTGGCAGGGCGGCCGAAGTCGATCGTCGCGAGCAGCACCGCCGACAGCGCGAACGTGATGCCGTTGGCGAGCAGGAGGCCGGGCGCCTCGACGAGGACGAACGCCGCGGCCGCGAGGACCGGGCCGGCCGTGTAGCCGAGCTCCTGGATCGCGCCGTAGACGCCGGTCATCGACGGGAGGCTCTTGCGCTCCACGAGTCGTGGGAGCGACGCCATCACCGCGGGCTGGAAGGCGGCCTGGCCGACGCCGGCCAGCACCGCGAAGGCGACGGTCGCCTCGAAGGACCCGACGAGCGCGAGCGCGACGAACGCGGCGCAGCGCAGCACGTCGGAGGCGACGAGGATGACCTTCGGCGACCAGCGGTCGGCGGCCGCGCCGAGCATGGGCGCGAGGAGGATCGCGGGCGCGAGCTCGCACAGGAGGATCGCGCTGACCGCGAACGGCGAGTGGAAGCGGTCGTAGGCCACGAGCAGCAGCGCGACGTAGGCGGCGCCGGT
This sequence comes from uncultured Solirubrobacteraceae bacterium, assembly GCA_902806215.1. GTDB lineage: Bacteria > Actinomycetota > Thermoleophilia > Solirubrobacterales > Solirubrobacteraceae > CADCVT01. The sequence goes on from CADCVT010000031.1 coordinate 3,579, forward strand.
GCCGAGCGACGACTGGGCGTGCGCGGCGAGCAGGCGGCGGGCGCGGGGCTCGGTGACGAAGAGGGTTCGGAGGTCTCTCATGGGGCGGGTGGGCCGGCGTGCGGCGCGGCCCGGCGCGGCGACGGGCCCCCCACCACGGGTTCCCGTCGCCGCGCTGCCGCGTGAGGGGATCCGCCTCTGACGGATCCCGGACCTCTAGGACCAGCTGGCGCGCTCGACGATCATGTCGGCCCCTTTCGTGGGTCGCGATGGACGGGACGAAGCAGCAGGGAGGAACCTAAACTGGCGCCGCACCACTTTGCACTCGAACAAAGGTCCACTAAGCGGGTGGACGTTCCATCACAACCCATGCCCCGAGCTGGATTCGAACCAGCGGCCTTCCCCTTAGGAGGGGGACGCTCTATCCAGCTGAGCTATCGGGGCCGGAAGGCCGGATGGTAGTCAGCGTTCGCGCTCATGCGACCGCGTGCTCGCGCCGCCACCGGCCAGGCGGGACGCCGTGGTGGCGCTTGAACGCGTTGGCGAAGGCGAACTCACTGCCGTAGCCGATCTCTCGCGCGACGCTCGCGAGCGTCGCGCCGGGACGGCGCAGCTCCTGGGTCGCCAGCACCATGCGCCACTCGGTGAGGTAGCCGAGCGGCGCCTGCCCCGTCGCGTCGCTGAATCGGCGGGCGAATGCCGCGCGAGACAGGCCCGCCTCGGCGGCGAGGTCGGCGACCGACCAGGCCCGCGACGGCGCGCCGTGCAGCGCGCGCAGCGCCGCGCCGACCTGCGGGTCGTCCAGGGCGCCGTACCACGCGGGCGCCTCGGCGTCCTCGCGTGCGAACCACGCACGCAGCGTGTAGACGAGCAGCAGGTCGAGCAGGCGGTCGAGCACCGCCGGCTGGCCCGGCGCCTCGCGCTGGAGCTCCTCCGCGAGCAGCCCGAGCGCGACCCGGACCGACGGCTCGGTGCTGCTGACGCCGCGCAGCGGGAGCAGCCGCGGGATCGCGGCCAGGAGGCTGTCGCAGATCGACCCGTCGAACGAGTACGCGCCGCACACGACGACGGTGGCGGGGCCGTCGCCGGGGCTCTCGTAGCGGCGGCCGTCCATCGCGTCGGCGACGTCGGCGACCGGGATCGCCGCCGCGCCGGGCCGGTGCACGAACCGGTACGGCGAGGGCGATCGCACGAGCAGCAGGTCGCCCTGGAGCAGGCGGACCGGGGCCTCACCGTCGGTCTCGACGTGCAGCTCGCCCTCGAGCACGGCGTGGAGCGACAGCGGCTGCTCGTCGCCGAACTCGAGCCCCCAGTCGCCCCGCAGCGTCGAGTGCGCGAACACGGCACCGCGGGCGCGCGCACGGGTCAGCAGGTCGGCGAGGACGTCCATGGCACGCAGGAGCGTAGACGCTCGCGCAAACAATCGCGCGGTTCACCCATGGAAACGCTCGCGACACAAGCGCATCATCGTCGGCATGTCCAGCCTCCTCATCCTCGGCGCCACCGGCAAGACCGGCCGCCGCGTCGTCGACGTGCTCACCGCCGCCGGCCACACCGTCCACGCCGCGGCGCGCACGCCGGGTCCGGCCTCGGCCGGCGTGACGCCCGTTGCGTTCGACTGGGACGACCCGTCGACGCACGACGCCGCGCTGGCCGGGGTCGACGGCGTCTACGTCGTGCCGCCCGCGTTGCGGCTCGACAACCCGCCACTGATTGCCGCGTTCGCCGGGCGGGCGCGGAGCGCGGGCGTCCAGCGGGCCGTCCTCCTGTCGGCGCGCGGAGCCGACGCCGACGCGTCCGGCCCGCTGCGGCAGGCGGAGCTCGCGATCGAGCGGTCCGGCCTCGAGTGGACGCTCCTGCGCCCGACCTGGTTCGCGCAGAACTTCACGGAGGGGGTGTTCCGGCCCGACGACGCTCTGGTCGCCCCGGCCGGCGACGGGCGCGTGCCGTTCATCGACGTGCAGGACATCGCCGACGTCGCGGCGGCCACCCTCACCGGCGAGGGCCACGCCGGGAGCGCGTACGAGCTCTCGGGCCCGCGCGCGCTGGACTTCGGGGAGGTCGCGGCGACGCTGGCCGAGCACGCCGGACGGCCCGTCGCCTACGTCGACGCGGACCCCGCCGACTGGGAGCGCGGCGCCGTCGCCGCGGGGCTGCCGCCGGACTACGCCGCGATGCTGGGGATGCTGCACCAGCTCGTCCGCGCGGGGCACGAGGCCGTCGTCAGCGACGGCGTCGAGCACGTGCTCGGCCGGCCCGCCACGTCCTTCGAGGAGTGGGCGGCGCGCGAGGGGCACGCGCTCCGCGCGCCCGTCCCCGCCTAGACGGAGCGCCCGACCCCGGCCACGTCGCGCAGCGCGTGCGGCGGGTCGGGGTCGGTCTGCAGGACCTCGGCGGCGAGCGAGCGCAACGCGGTCAGGCGCTCGGCCGGACGCAGCGAGAACGCGTACTGGTAGGCGTCGGCCTCGTTCGTGATGCGCAGCACCGACCGCCGCCGGTCGTCCGCGGCGCGGAACAGCACCATGCCGAGCAGGTAGCCGTCGAGGTCGGCGTCGCGGACGCGTCGCTCGCCGCCGTCGCCGGTCCGCTCGGCGTGCACGGGGCCCGACGGGTCCGCGCCCGACTCCCAGTCGCGCTGCTCGGGATCGTCGTTGCGGTCGTCGGGATCGCGCGGCGGGCGGAAACGTGCCTCGTCGAGGCCGCGCGACAGCTCGTCGTAGTTCTCCGGCGGCGGCGGGACGTAGCCGACGCCGTGCTTGAGCTGGGCCGGCGTGAGCGCGCCCTCGGCGTGCTGCTCGACGAGCTCGGAGGCCTCGTCGGCCGAGACGTCGCCGCGCGCGATGCCGCGCCGCACGAGGTCGGCGGAGGTGAACGAGAGGTCGCCCCGCTCGACGCGCTCGACGATCGGCTGCGGGAGCTCGAGCAGCCGCAGCGCCTTGCGCGTCCACGCGATCGGGGCGCCGACCAGGCGGGACACCTCGGCCGCGGTGAGCGACTCGTCCTCGGCCATGATCCGGCGCGCGGCACGCGCGAACTGGACGGGCTCGGGCTTGCTCTGGTGGAAGTTCTCGGCGAACTGCATCGTCAGCGCCTCGCGCCGCGAGATCCCGTCGATCACGGTGAAGCGCCAGTCCTGCGGCTCGCCCTCGGCGTCGTCGACGAGCGCCATCGCGGCGAGGCGACGCTGGCCGGCCAGCAGCTCGTACGGCTGGTCGTCGTCCTCGGTCGCGCGGACGAGCGGCGGGTGCAGCAGCCCGGTCTCGCGGATCGAGACGGCGAGCTCGTGGATGTCCGTGAGTGGGCCGGTGCGCATGTTGGTCATCGGCCGCACGGCGGACAGCGGCGCGGTGATCGTGCGGTGCGGCTTGCCGGCGGTATCGGCGACCGGGGCGCGGCGCAGGTCGGCGGCGAGGACCTCGCGCTGCGTGCGCGCGGTCTCCTCCTGCATCTGCGCGACCTCTTCCTCGGCGTCTTGGAGCTTGTCGACGGACATGGACGGCGGCATGCAAGCAGACGGGTCGGAGGTCGCGGGCGGCGCATGGCAAGCTGACGCCCGTGCGACTGCTCGCGTTCGCCGATGAGCCGCCGCCCGGCGACGCGGCCGAGCTGGCCACGGCCAACCGCGCCGGCGCGGTCGTCACGCTCGGCGATCTCGAGACAGGGTCGATCGCGTCGCTCGGGGGCCTCGGGCTGCCTCGCGTCGGCGTGCACGGCAACCACGACGCGGTCGGCGAGCTGCCGGCGCTCGGCGTCCGCGACATCCACCTAGACCGGGTCGAGATCGGCGGCTGGAGCTTCGCGGGCTTCGAGGGCTGCGTCCGCTACGGGCCGGGGCCGCACCAGTACACGCAGGAGGAGGCAACGGCGCTCGCCGGGCGCCTGCCCGCCGCCGACGTGCTCGTCTGCCACTGCCCGCCGCAGGGCGTCAACGACGACCCGGACGATCCGGCGCACCTCGGGTTCGGGGCGCTCCGCGCATGGGTCGAGCGACACCGGCCGCGCTACGTGCTCCACGGGCACACGACGCCCGATCCGCGCACCCGCGTCACGCGCCTCGGCGACACGACGGTCGTCTGGGTCCGCGGCGCGCGCGTCGTCTCGCTGCGCCGCTAGCGAGGCCTAGATGAGGAGAGCGGAGAGGTCTCGCCTCTCGGATGTAAGCCCCCGCTGCTCACGTTGTAAGCGCACGCTTACAAATCCCAGAGGAGAGACCGCCACCCGCGGGAGTCGAGCACGAGGGGACCCACGCCAACGGCCACTCTCAGTCCTTGCGGTACGGGGCGAGCTCGTGCCGCGCGATGATCATCTTGTGCACCTCGTCCGGGCCGTCGGCGAGCCGCAGCGTGCGCAGGTGCGCGTACATGCGCGCGAGCGGGAAGTCCTGCGAGACGCCGCCTCCGCCGTGGACCTGGATCGCGCGGTCGATGACGCGCAGCGCGAGGTTCGGGGCCGCGACCTTGATCGCCGCGATCTCCGTGCGGGCGAGCTTGTTGCCCACCGTGTCCATGAGCCACGCCGTCTTGAGCGTGAGCAGCCGGATCATCTCGAGGTCGATGCGCGACTCGGCGATCCAGTCCTGGACGTTCGAGCGCGTCGCGACCGGCTTGCCGAACGTCACGCGCTCCGACGCGCGGGCGCACATCAGCTCGAGCGCGCGCTCGGCCGCGCCGATCGTGCGCATGCAGTGGTGGATGCGGCCCGGCCCGAGCCGCGCCTGGCTGATCAGGAAGCCGTCGCCCTCGCCGGCGATGAGGTTCGAGACGGGGACGCGGACGTCCTTGAAGCGCAGCTCGGCATGGCCCTCGTTGTCGGTGTAGCCGAAGACCTCCATGTTGCGCACGATCGTGAGGCCGGGCGTGTCGCGCGGGACGAGGATCTGCGACTGCTGCTGATGGGGAGGGCCGTCCGGGTTCGTCTTGCCCATGACGATGAAGATCCGGCAGCGCTCCTTCATGGCGCCGGAGATCCACCATTTGCGCCCGTTGAGCACGTACTCGTCGCCGTCGCGCTCGATCCGCAGCTCGATGTTCCGCGCGTCGGAGCTCGCGACGTCGGGCTCGGTCATCGCGAACGCCGAGCGGATCTCGCCGTCGAGCAGCGGGCGCAGCCACTGCTCCTTCTGCTCGTCGGTGCCGAACTCGGTCAGCACGCCCATGTTCCCGGTGTCGGGCGCGGCGCAGTTGATGCTCTCCGGGCCGATGTGCGAGCGCCCGGAGATCTCGGCGAGCGGCGCGTACTCGACGTTGGTCAGGCCGTGCCCGAACTCGGGGTTCGGGTGGAAGAGGTTC
>CADCVT010000032.1 GCA_902806215.1 uncultured Solirubrobacteraceae bacterium
ACGCGTCGGGCAAGAAGGTCGTGGTCGACGACGCCAAGGCCGCCGAGGCCGCCCAGTGGCTCGCCGAGAACGAGGACGCGACGGCGATGACGCCCGAGCGCCTCGCCGCGATGGAGAACGCCGCGGCGCAGATCGACGAGGACGCCTCGCCGGTCGCCGGGCGCCGCTTCACGCGCGCCTAGCGGTACCCGTACACGTACCGGTTGCTCTGGACTCAGCGGTCTGAGCGCCTTAGGGTGCGCTCGTCCGTTCCCCACCGCGAGGAGCCGTCCAATGTCGTACCACGTCAACGTCACGAACAACTCAGGCGTCGAGCTGCAGACCTCCGACGGCAAGACCGTCGCTCCCAACGGCGGCACGTGGGAGTCGCCGCTGCTCGGCAACGCCACCGTGGGCAGCGACATGTTCGGCACGATGCTGTTCATCGACCTCGGCGACAAGCACATCGGCGGTGACACCAAAGAGACCTGGGGCGTGCTGATCCGCTATCACGACACGGCGGTCGTCGGGCGCTACGAGGACGCCGCCGGGACGTACAAGGTCGAGTTCAACGAGTACCTCCAGGCGCGGGTGCACGGACCGAGCCTGCGCCAGGTGAGCCTCACGAACATCCTGATCGGCGAAGAGCCCGCGTTCAGCCCCGACGACGCGGAGGCGGCGCCACCGGCCTGACCTCGGCCGGGGGATGAACTTCGTCGGATCTGCGCCGGCGACGCGAGAACCGTGAGTTATAAAGCGCGCATGATCTCTCTCTCGCGCAAGACGGCGGCCGCTCTGGTCCTCGGGATGCTCACGGTGCTCGCGCCGATCGGCACGGCTCCGGCCGAGGCCACGCACTCGAGCTACGGCAACAACGCGGTCGTCTGCTACGTCAAGAGCCGCGACTTCATCCGCTGCTTCCACGCCGGGCCGCTGAGCGCGGCGGCCTGGGCCGGCGAGAACTAGCTGACGCGGTCGTTCAGGCCGGCACGGGTAGCGCCACGTAGAGCACATGGGGGAGGCCGACGTGCAAGAGCTCGCGCTCGAAGACGAGGCCGGCCTTCTCCATCACCCGGCGCGACGCGGCGTTCTCGACGAGGGTCAGGGCGACGACGCGCTCGAGGCCGACCTCGCGCGCGCGCTCGAGACCGCGCCGCGCGGCGTCCGTGGCCAGCCCGCGCCCGTGGAGCGCCGGCACGATCGACCACGCCAGCTCGACCTCGCGCTGGCCGTCGACCATCGTCCAGTTCAGGCCGGCGCGCCCCGCGAAGGCGCCACCGGAGCGCACGACCCACGGGCCCCAGCGGTGCTGGCGCCAGTGCTGGATGTCGCGCTCGAGCAGGGCGATGACGTCGCCCTCGCCCATCGGGCGCAGTGGTGGCGGCCGCAGCCACCGCGTCACCTCGGGATCGAGGAAGAGCCGCCGGTAGTCCCCGAGCTCGCGCAGGGACGGGGCGGCGAGCTCCGCGTCCTCAGCGGGTGACGGTGGCACTCCGGCTGGCCAGCGAGCCGCCCGTCCACAGCGCGCGCACCTCGCCCGGGCCGGGCAGGGTCATGCGGCCGGTGAAGTAGTTCATCGCGCTCGTCACCGTGATCGGGTCGCCGACGTTGACGAACTCATCGCCCTCGGCGGGCTTGAACTGGATCTGCACCTGGTCCCGCGCGCCCGCTGGCAGGCCGTTCGGCCGGAAGCGCAGCTGACCCCAGACGTTGGCGACGAAGCCGCCCGGCTGCTGGACGATGAACGGGAAGTAGTAGGCCTGCAGCGCGGGCTTCGGCCTGCCGTCGACGAACTCGAGGCCCGACTGGTACGTGAACCAGTGCGCCTTCGAGCTCTTCGGCCCGCTGGCCACGGGCGCGACGTCGCGCAGCAGGAACTGCGTGATCCCGGCGACGCGCGGGTCGAGGTAGGAGAGCAGCTCGCCGAGCTGGTTGTACTCGGCCTGGCGCTCGAGCGAGACGCCGCTGAACGGGTCCGGCGGGTTCGTCTCGAAGCCGAACTCGGTGAGCCAGATCGGCAGCTTCGCCTTGACGTTGCCGGTGCGGCGCGCCAGCGAGTCGAGCAGGCGCGACAGCGACGAGAGGTTCGCGAGCGTGATCGAGTCCGGGTGCTTGTCCTTCGTGACCGGCGAGACGTTCTTCGTGTACGGATGGTGCGCGAAGCCGGTGGCGCGGATCGGCCCGTACTTGTCGAACGCCTCACAGCCCTCGCCGCGCGAGCTCTCGCAGAAGAGCGCGCGCAGGAACTTGCGCGGGCGGATGGGGGAGCGCTGGCCCTGGTTCGAGGAGCCGAGCGGCGCGAGCTCGCCGACGAGGATCGTGTCGCGTCCGTGGCCCGTGCGGTCGAGCGCCGCGCGCGAGCGCAGGTACAGCTCGCGGTACATGACCGGGGAGACCATCTTGCCCTTCTCCCACTGCGGCGCCAGCCAGCCGGCCTGGTTGGGCTCGTTGCCGAGGCCCCAGAACGACACGCGCGGGATCGGCTGCCGTGCGTCGTTCTCGTCGCGGTAGCTGCCCGAGAAGCGCTTGCCGACGGCTTCGACGAACTTCGCGAACTCGCCGGGGTCAGGCTTCCACGCCTTCTTGACCACCGAGCGCAGGCCCTTCGGGGCCTTGCCGTGCGCCCAGGACGGGCCGGGCGGCGTCGGGTTGAAGTAGACGACCATGCCGAGGCTGCGCGCGCTGCGCACGAGGCGGTCGTAGCGGTCCCAGTTGAGGACGGGGTAGTTGCGCGGGTTCGTCGCGCCCGCGCCCTTGAGCTTCGACTGCGACGCCTTGTCGGTCAGGACGCTCCACAGGACGGTCACGCGGACGACGTCGACGCCGAGGTTGCGCATGCGCTGCAGCGACTGGTCGCGTACCGCGTCGCCGCGGTACAGCAGGTTGTCGTCGTCCATCATGATCGACAGCTGGGACGGGCTGGCCTGGGCGGCGGGGGCCAGGACGGCGGGCAGCAGGAGGATGAGGGCGAGCAGGGTCGCGCGGACGGGGCGGGTCACGTCGATCAGGGTGGCATACGCTTCGCCGAATGCGTCTCACACAGCTCCTCCTGCCCACCGAACGTCAGGCTCCGGCCGACGCCGAGGCGCTCTCGCACGTCCTGCTGGTTCGAGCCGGGATGGTCCGACAGGTCGGCACCGGCCTGTGGAGCTGGCTGCCGGCGGGATGGCGGGTTCATCGGAAGATCGAGCAGATCGTCCGCGAGGAGATCGACGCGATCGGCGGCCAGGAGATGCTCATGCCGGTCATGCACCCGGCGGAGATCTGGAAGAAGTCCGGGCGCTACGGCTTCGACGAGCAATTCCGGTTGACGGACCGCAAGGGCGCGGAGCACGTCCTCGCGATGACCCATGAGGAGATCGTCACGATGCACGTCGCGTCGACGGTCAAGTCGTACCGCGACCTGCCCAAGATCCTCTACCACTTCCAGGTCAAGGAGCGCGACGAGCCGCGCCCCCGCGCCGGCGTGCTCCGGACCCGCGAGTTCATCATGAAGGACTCGTACACGTTCGACCGCGACCCCGAGGGGCTCCAGGCGGGCTACGACCTGCACGCGCAGGCGTACGCGAAGATCTTCGACCGCTGTGGTCTGCAGTGGTACGAGGTCGAGTCCGACGTCGGGATGATGGGTGGCTCGCAGGCGCACGAGTACATGGCGCCGTGCGCGGCGGGCGAGAACGACATCGCTCTGGCCCCGGGCTACGCGGCGAACGTGGAGATCGCGTCGGCCGACGCTCAGCCGGTGCCGTTCACGTCTCTGTCAGGGCGCCTGCATACCCCGGGAACAACGACCGTCGACGAGGTCGTGGAAACGCTCTCGATCGATCGCGGCCAGCTCGTCAAGGCGTTCCCGGTCATCACCGAGAAGCGCGGCCTGGTCATGGTCTTCGTTCGCGGGGACCATTCGATCAACGAGATCAAGCTCCGCAACGCGCTGAAGGAGGAGTTCCGCGCTGCCCGTGAGGACGAGCTCCCCGGACCGGCCGGATACCTGGGCGTGGCCGACTCCCTCACCCATGTCGTCTTCGATGAG
>CADCVT010000033.1 GCA_902806215.1 uncultured Solirubrobacteraceae bacterium
CAGGCCGAACGGCGTGGGGCGCGCGCACATCCGCGCGACGTAGCGCAGCGCGGCGCGGACGAGCTTCGCGTCGGGCTTCGCACCGCCGTCGACCCACGGCCTGAGCCGCTCCGCCAGGTCCGGGCTGGCGAGCCGCAGCGCGTCACGGACGTCGTCGCGCCCGAGGATCGCCCGGAGCCGCTCCTCGAACCGCGCGCGGTCGCCCGCGGCGTCGGCGGGGCCGACGGCGTCGCTGCTGCACCCCTCGAGCAGGTCGAACGGCAGGAGTGGCGTACGCAGGAGGACGAACCCGTCGGCGCGGGCGTCGCGGCTCACGGCCTCGCGCTCTCCGGCAGCGAGACGAGCAGGCAGCGGTCCCAGTCGGGAGCGACGTCCGTCGCCGCCGCCGCGAGCGTGAGCGCCACGCCGGCGATGCCCGCGAGGAAGCCCGGGCCCTGGACGTCGCCGCCCAGCTCCTGCGGATCGGACGGGTCCCAGACGGTGAACCCGCCCATCGGCTCGCCGTCGACCCGCAGGCCGAGCGTCCGCCGCGCCCACGTCCGCGCCATGTCGTCGAGTCCGTCGCGCCCCGACGCCTCGTGCAGCCGCCCGCACAGGTGCGCGAGGCCGGCGCCGCCGTGGCACAGGCTCGCGCCGGTGACCCCGCTCTCGCCGACCGCCCGGCTCAGCATCTTCTCGATCGCGAGATCCGCCAGCGCGACCCAGTCCTCGCGCTCGCGCGCCGCCGCGGCCTGCAGCAGCGTCAGCGTGATGCCCGGGTCGCCGTAGCACCACGCCAGCCGCGAGGCGAACGACTCGACGCCCGGGCCGACGAAGAAGGGCCACACCGCCGCGGCGTCGTCGTCGAGCCGCTGGCGCTCGAGCCACGTGACCGCGTCGTCGAGCCACTCGGCGGCTCCGGGGACGCCGGCCCCGGTCGCTCCGGCGAGCACCGAGACGACGCCCGGTACCCCGTGGGCCACGCCGAGGTTGTAGTAGCCGTCCGGAGCGCGCCCTCGCGCGTCGGGGTGCAGCTCCGCGGGCGCGGTGAACCACGTCGCGGCCCCGTCCGCGCGCTCGGCTCGGTCGGCGAGCGTCGTCACGACCAGCTCGAGCAGCTCGGCCCCGGCCGGATCGGGGAGCCGCTCGAGCGCGTAGACGCCGATCCCGACGAGCCCGCTGACGTGGTCGTACGGCCCCGTCCAGCGGCCGTCGCGCAGGAGGGCGCTCAGCGCGCCGTCGACCGCCTCGGTCGCACCCGAGGCGTCGGCGCCCGCGCGACGGGCGAGGTGGGCGATCGCCCACGCCACGCCGGTGAAGCCCTGCATCAGGCTCGGTCCGAGCGGCTGCGCGGCCACGGCCGCGACGGCGCGCGACAGCGCCGCCGACGACTCGTCGCCGTAGCCGCGGCCAGGCAGCGCGTCGTCGAGATAGGCGAGCGCCAGGGCTCGGCCGGGCTCCCCGCGCGACAGGGTGGCGTCGGTCGCTCCGGGCTGGTCGGCCGCGGACGCCCAGAGCAGGACATCGCCCAGCTCCGTCGCGGCCGACAGGATGGCCTCGCGCTCGTCCGGGGCCGCGTAGGGTCGCCACGCCATGGCGCGCATCATCCCGGAAAGCAAGCGAGCGGCCCGGAGGCCGCTCGCTCGAACGAACAGACGGGCGAGATGCCCAGGTTCACTGACCCGTGTAGTTCCCGGTGTAGTTCCCGGTGCAGTAGTACGTCGGGATGAGGTAGCAGTACTTCGTCGCGACGTCCGCGCCGCCCGCGACCTGGGCCATCTCGTCGGCGTTGAGCTCGCGGATGGTCTCGGTGCTCAGCTCGAGCTTGTCGAAGTCGTTCATCGTTCCGACCCTCAGCCGCAGCCGACCTGGACGCTCTGGCAGTCCCAGAACCAGGTCGCGCCGGAGGGACAGACGGGCGTCTCGGTCGCGGGCGCGCAGCCCGTCGTCGCTGCACCGCCACCAGCGACCTGCGCCAGCTCGTCACCCGTCAAGTCGCGAAGAGTCTCAGTGCTCAGCGCCAGCTTGTCGAACCGTTCCATGTGATGCTCCCCTTGATGCCGTCGGCCGCGTCCAGGTTCTCGACCGTTCGAGAACCTAGACGCGGTCCGAGGACAGAACTTGCGGTCAGGCGTCGTCGTGGCGCGTCAGACCGTGCAGCGTGCGTTGATCGTCGGGTAGTAGCCGGTGCACTGGTACGTCGGGATCAGCGGGCAGATCCCCGTGACGTCCGCACCGCCACCGGCCACCTCGGCGAGCTCATCGGTCGTCAGCTCGCGAAGCGTCTCTGTGCTGAGCTCCAGCTTGTCGAACCCGTTCATGTTCCCCTACCCCCTTGTGTCGTGTGGGCTGCCGCGGATGCGGCAGCCCTGTCCTGCTCGGCCCCGCGCTACCGGCCGATGAACGCCTTGCTGCGCAGCAGCACGCGCTTCTTCCCGGTCGCCGACCGGACGATCGCGTTGAACTTGCCGGTGCCGCGCTGACGGAACATGGCCTTCGCCACGCCGCCGCGCTTGATCGTGACGGTGCTGCGGCCGACGACCTTGCCGCGCCTGCGTAGCTCGATGCGCAGCTTCTTCGTCGTCGCGCCGGTCACGAAGGCGCCGATCATCTTCTTGCCGCGGACGCGTGCGCGGCGCAGCGTGATGCTCATGCCGGCCTTGCGGGACGAGGTGACCACCGGCCGCGTCGAGCCGACCATCGCGCCGGCCTCGGCTGCCGTGATCTGCTGACCGCCCTTCGGGGCCATCCCGGCCGGGAACGGCTGGAGCGCCGGCGGGAGCTGCGCGGTGACCTTGCCCTCGTCGAGGTCGCCGACGTCGAACTGCAGCGACTTGCGACCCGTCATCGCCGAGGCCTTGCGGCCGGCGAGGTACCCGGTGCGCTCGTACTGCAGGAACGGCAGCGACAGCGAGCCCTTGGTCACGTTGAGCGTGCGGCCCGAGTGCGGCGGGTTGTACCAGTCGAGGTCCGAGCCGGCCGTGAGCAGCAGGAGGCGGTGGCCCGCCTTGATCGTCCAGTCCTGCGGGTACAGCTCGACGTCCACCGGGCCGTTGCCCTGGACGACGTGCGCGCCGCGCGTGATCAGCTGGCCGACGCCCTTGGGATCGACGTCGTAGAGCAGCGCGTAGATGTGGCTGCGCGCGCCCGGCGCCTCGACCTCGAGCCGCGCCTTCGGCACGCCGCCGAGGCGGGCCTCGCTGGCGAACGGCTGGCTGACGGAGTGGATCCCGACGCCGTACTCGCCACTGGTCTCACCCTCGGCGTCGTTGTTCGGGAGGTCCTGGACCGAGCCGGCCTTCAGCGGCATCGTGAACGTCCGCGCGTCGGCGGGCGGCCACTGGTCCTCGGCGCGGAAGCGGCCGTCGCCCTCCTGCATCGTCACGCCGGGATCGATGCTCGGGTCGGCGTTCGGGTCGCCCTTGACGTACTTGTCGAGCCAGCGCATGGACTCGTCCATGAAGCCCTTGCGGCCGACGACGTTGTCCTCGTTGCCGCGGACGTGGTCCCACTGGCCGAGCCAGGCCTTCTTCGGGCCGGTCAGCGTCTCCCACACGGAGAGGAAGTTGTCGGGCTTCGTGTTGGCGTCCATGAAGCCGTGCGACCAGAACGTCGGCACGTCCGAGCCGCGCGCGGCCTTGAGCTCGCGCTGCTGCCAGAACTCGGCGGAGCGGTCGAGCGTCGTGTTCTGCGTCCCGATGTTCTGGGCGTAGCACGCCGGGTTGAAGCCGGTGGCGTAGCCCTGGAGGTAGGCGGGGTTGTCGCCCGGTGCCGGCGGGATCGCGTCGATCTGCTGGTAGAGGCCCGGCGTCGCGTACCAGCCCGCGTCGTAGTGGACGCCGTCCTGGTAGAGCGTGCGGTAGCCGTCGATGATCGGCGCCTGGATGATCACCGCGGCGAGGCCCTTGGGCTTCTCGTCGAGCGCCATGACCTGGGTCCATCCGTCGTAGGACTTGCCCCACATGCCGACCTTGCCGGTCGACCACTTCTGCGAGGCGGCCCACTCGACCGCGCGCTTGGTGTCGGCCTGCTCGCCCGGACCGCCGAAGTCGTTGCAGCCCGAGGACGCGCCGAAGCCGCGCAGATCCGCGTACACGACCGTGTAGCCGCGCTCGAAGACCTTGCCTCCCTCGATCATGTCGTCGAAGCGGTTGGACGGGCGGTTCTTCGCGTTGGCCGGATCGGGCGTGGAGCCGCCGCCGTGGCCGAAGTAGGGGCCGACCGAGAGGATGACCGGCGTCTTGTCGGTGTCCTTGAGGCCCTTGGGGCGGAACACGTCGACGTGAAGGTTGGGGTGGCCGGGCGTGGAGATGTACTCCTCGGTCCAGACCGCGCCGGCGGGGACGTCGGCGGAGGCGGTGAGGGGGAGCGCGAGCGCGGCGAGGAGCGCGATCGCGAGCAGGCGGAGGATCTTGGTCACGAAGGCATCAACGAAGACAGACCGGAAAACTGTCGCCGCTGGGCGAGTGACCCCCCGGGGATCGCGAAGGGGCGGAGCCCCCTTACGCGCTAGAGCGCGAACGCCAGATCCGCGGGCAGCTCCAGGACGTCCATCTGGGCCTTCTGGAGCTTGCCCGCGTAGTCCCAGTTCATCGACTGCCAGCGCGTGAACTGCTCGAGCACCCAGATCCCCGACTGGCGCGAGCCGTTGCCGGACTTCCCGTTGCCGCCGAACGGCAGATGCGCCTCGGCGCCCGAGGTCGAGTTGTTCACGCTGACCATGCCGGCGCTGACCTGCTCGCGGAAGCGCAGCGCGTGCTTCGCGTCGCGCGTGTAGATCGCGCTGCTCAGGCCGTAGCCGTGGCCGTTGGCCAGCGCCATCGCCTCCTCCCAGTCGCCGAACCGCGCGACGCCGACGATCGGCCCGAACGTCTCGGTGTTGGCGATGTCGTCGTCCACGCGCACGCCGGTGACGAGCGTCGGGTGCGCGAACAGGCCGCGCTCGGGATCACCGCCGACGAACCCGTCGCGTGGGTTCTGCGCGGTGACGCGGCCGGTCCCGGTCGAGCCGTGCAGCGCGTGGTGGTCGCGGACGAGGTTCAGGTGTTCGTTCTCGAAGCGCTCGAGGAAGCGCTCGGTCATGAGCGGGCCGAACAGGACGTCTTGTGTCGGGTCGCCCATCGGCGCCCGGCCGACGGCGGCCGACAGGCGCAGCACGAACTCGTCGTGGACGGCCTCCTGGACGATCGCCGTGCCGAGCGACGTGCAGCGCTGGCCCGCCGTGCCGAACCCACTGAACAGCGCGCCCTCGACGGCGAGGTCGAGGTCGGCGTCGGCCATGACGACGAGCGGGTTCTTGCCGCCGAGCTCGAGGCACGGCGACTGGAGGTGCCGACCGCACAGGGCGCCGATCTCGCGGCCCACGTCCGTGGAGCCGGTGAAGCCGACCTTGTCGATCAGGCCCTCGTCGAGCGAGCGCTCGAGCCCTGCGAACGTCGAGGGCCCGTCGCCGTGGACGACGGTGAGCACGCCGTCGGGGAGGCCGGCCGCTACGAGCAGCCGCGCAAGCGCGTCGCCGCACGCCGGCGCGTACTCGGCGGGCTTCCACACGACGGCGTTGCCGGCCAGCAGCGCCGGGATGATGTACCAGCTCGGCACCGCCACCGGGAAGTTGCCGGCGGTGATGATCGCCGCGGTCCCGACCGGCTGGCGGAACGTGAAGAGCTGCTTGTCGGGCATCTCGCTCGGCACGGTCTGGCCGTAGAGCCGGCGGCCCTCGGAGATGAAGAACTGCGCGGTGTCGACGACCTCCTGCACCTCGCCGAGCGCCTCGGCGTAGGGCTTCCCGACCTCGCGCGTGACGAGCCGCGCGAGCGCCTCCTTGTTGGCCGCGACGATCTGGGCCATGTTCGCGACGGCCTGGCCGCGGATCGGCGCGGGAACGGCGGCCCAGACCGGCTGCGCCGCGCGCGCGGCACGCGCCGCGTCGGCGAACGCGTCGGCCGTGGCGCCGTCGACCTCGAGGACGACGTCGTCGAGGTCGGTCGGGTTGCGGGAGACGATCATCGCCTCGATCTGTACCACTTGGGCGACGTCGTCGGCGGCGGGGTCATCGATGCGCGGACGACGATCATGCTCGGCGCGGGATCGTCGACGTGCAGCGCGAGGCGCGTGCCGAGGTCGTCGAGCGTCACCGCCTCGGCGAACACGCCGAACGCCTGCGCGAGCGCGACGAAGTCCGGCGTGTGCAGAAGGAACCGATCCCCACCCGCCCCGCCTCCGTCCTGCGGGCGCAGCATCCCGTAGCCGCCGTCGTCGAAGAGCAGGACGGTGACCGGCAGGCGCTCCTGCTCGGCGGCCGCGAGCTCGCCGCAGGCGAACAGGAACCCGCCGTCGCCGCAGATCGCGACGGTCGGCCGGCGCGACAGCGACGCGCCCAGCGCGGCCGGGAACCCGAACCCGAGCGTCCCCCAGCCGATCGGGTACTGCAGCCCCTCCGTCGGGCGGTAGCCGCCGACCCAGTAGCCGGGGATGCACATGTCGCACACCACCGCCGCGTCGGGCGGGAGCGCCTCGTCGAGCGCGGCGATCAGCGTGCGGGCGCCCTCGTCGGCGACCACGACGTCCGGCGGGTCGAACCAGCGCGACCGGCGCACGTCCACGGCGATCGAGCCTGCCGCCGCGGCGTCCGCGACGACGACGAGGTCGGGCTCCCAGTTCTTCGCCGCGTCGGCGGCGTCGACGTTGAGCTGGATGAGCGTCGGCGGCCGCGGCTGCTGCCAGTTCTGCGTGTCCGTGCCGTCGAGGTCGGTCCCGACGCCGATGACGACGTCGGCCTGGTCCCACAGCGCGCCGACGGCCGGGTCGTGCAGCGGAGCGAGCGCGGTCGGGTGCAATCCGGCGGCACCGAACGTCGTGACGAGCGGCGCGCCAAGCCGTGCGGCGAGCGCTCCGAGCGCGGCTCCCGCGTGGCGTGCGCCGCCGCCCGCGAGGACGAGCGGTCGCCGGGCGGCGGTGAGCAGGTCGGTCGCCCGCTGGATCTGGCCGCTGTCCGCGGTGGGTGCGGCAGCGCCGCCGGACTGCGTCGATGAGGAAGTGGCCCTGTTCGCGCGGCGCTCCGCCGGTGCGCTGAGGAGGTCCGTCGGGACGCCGACGTAGACCGGGCCGCGTGGCGCGGTCATCGCCGTCGCGATCGCCTCCGTGATCCGCTCGCCGAGGTCGTCGTCTGGCACGGCGGCGTGCTGGTGCTTGGTGACCGGGGCGAACATCGCCGCCTGGTCGCTCGTCTCGTGCAGGACGCCGCGCACGACACCCGGGCGGCGCAGCGTGGACGGGATGTCGGTCGCGACGAGCACGACGGGCGACCCCGACGCGTTGGCCTCGCCGATCGCGGTGAGGCAGTTCGCGGCGCCGGGGCCGGTCGTCACGAGCGCGACGCCGACCTTGCCGGTGGCGCGGGCGTAGCCGTCGGCGGCGTAGCCGGCGGTCGGCTCGTGGCGGACCGAGACGGGGCGGATGCCGGACGCCCGCAGCGCCTCCCACAGCCGGAGGTTGTGCACGCCCGGCAGGCCGAAGACGACCTCCACCTCGGCGGCCTCGAGCGCCGCGACGATCCCGTCGGCACCGGTCATACGACGTGGAGCTCCGGCCGTGCGGCGTCGCGCGCGAAGCGCTCGACGCTCAGCGGCCCGACGTCGACGAACGGCTCGCGCCCGAGCACGAGGTCGCGGAGGATCTCGCCCACGGCCGGGCCCTGGAGGAAGCCGTGGCCGCTGAAGCCGGTGGCGTAGAGGAAGCGCTGCACGTGCGCAGCCTCGCCGATCAGCGCGTTGTGGTCCGGGCTCATCTCGTACAGGCCCGACCAGCCGCCGCGCAGCGGCGCCCGTGCCACCGCCGGGGCGCGCCGCTCGGCGGCCTCGGCCAGCGCCGTCTCGACGTCCTCGTCGTCGGACGCGATCCCCATGAGCAGGCCCGGCCCCTCGCGATGGAAGTAGAAGCCCGTCGAGAAGTCGATCGTCATCGGCAGCTCGTCGGGCAGGCCGTCGAAGCCGCCGGTGAACCGCACGCGTCGCTCGACCGCCTCCACCGGGAGCGGGACGCCGGCCATCGCCCCGACCGGTGCCGACCACGGGCCCGCGCAGCAGATGACCGTCGACGTCTCGACGCGGCCGCCGTCGGTGACCACGGCGCGGATCGCGCCGCCGTCGACCTCGATGCCGGTCACGTCGGCGCCGGTGACGATCCGCGCGCCGTGCTCGCGCGCGGCCGCGGCGTAGCCCTGCACGACCGCCTCGGGCGTCGCGTGCCCGTCGCCCGGGGAGAACGCCGCGGCGAGCACGCCCTCGACGTCGAGCAGCGGGCACAGCTCCCGTGCCTCGGCCGCCGACACGAGCCGGCTCGGGACGCCGAGCGCGTTCTTCACCGCGATCGCGCGCTCGAACGCGGCGACGTCGTCCCCGCGCGTGAGCACGAAGAGGTAGCCCGAGCGATGCAGGTCGATCTCCGCGCCGGGCCGGCGCCCGAAGTCGGCGAACGCCTCGAGCGACCGCGCCCCGAGCCGGATGTTCAGCTCGTCGGAGAACTGGGCGCGCACGCCGCCCGCGGCGCGCGACGTCGACCCCGACGCCAGTTGCGCACGCTCCAGGAGCACGACGTCGCGCACCCCCGCCTCCGCGAGGTGGAACGCGGCGCTCGCCCCCATGACGCCCCCGCCGACGATGACGAGGGACGCCGTGCGCGGCAACATGCGGCTGACCCTACAGCCGCATGCGCCCGCCGTCCGGCACTAGCCGCGCGCGGCCTTCTTCTTCTTGGTCGCCTTCTTGCGCTTGGCCGGCGACCGCTTCTCCGCGCAGAGCTTGTAGCGGCGCGTCGTCGCGACCTTGCGGCCGTTGCGGGCCTTGCCTGCGACCCGCACGCGGACCTGCCCGCCGGCGCGGCCCTTGAGCGACACCGGGACCGTGTAGCGCGTGCCCTTGCGCTTGACCTTGCCGGTGCGGACCTTCTTGCCGTCGACGGTGACCGTGAAGCGCTTGACGCGCGAGCGCGACTTGACGGTGATGGTCATCGCCCGGCGGCTCGTGCACCCGCTGCCGGCGCCGCCGGCGATCGAGCCGCGGATGGCGGGACGCAGGTCGCTCGACGCGCCGGTCGGGTCGGTGCCCGGGCGCAGCTTGCCAAGGCCCGGGGCGTCGTGCTTGATCGCGTTCTCCATGAGGAACAGGCCGGAGTACGTCAGGCCGTAGTTGCGTAGCCCGTAGCGGTGGTCGTTGTCCTCGATCGGCGTCGGGAGGGCTCCGCCGACGATGCGGATCTTGCCCTTGCCCAGGGCGACCTCGCCGATCGACGTCTGCGACCCGTCGTCGAGGTTCTTGTCGATCGCCGGGTCCTCGCCCGTCAGCGTCTCGGTGGTCGTGCCGATCGTGCGGCCGCCGGCGGCCTTCCAGGCGTCGGACGCCACGACGCGCGTCGGCGCGGTGTCGACCTTCTCCTTGACGCCCGAGATGCCGTAGCCGACGACAGGCGACTCGACGAGCTGCCGGGCGTTCGGGCGCAGGCCCTTGGTCATCGGGTGGTCGAAGGTGTTGAAGTTCGCGTACGGCGCGTAGACCTGCAGCGTCGAGATCGCCTCCTTCTTGACGACGCCGAGGTCGGCAAGCGCCTCGACGGCCTTGTCGGTCAGCACGAGGTTGCCGCCTCGGTTGACCCAGGCCTTGAGGTTCGCGAAGTACCGCTTGGCGTCGACCTTGCGGCCCGAGCCGTCGATCGGGAGCGCGGTGTCGGCGAGCACGAGCGAATCGACCTGGTCGAGCGCCTCGGCGTCCTCGGCGATCTCACCGCTGGACAGGCCGAAGAACGGACGCGGCATGAGCCGGCTCGTATCGGTGAACCACTTCTGGTTCGAGACCTCGTAGGGCTTCTGCTCGACCGGCTTGCCGTCGGCGCCCTTGCCCGAGCCGCCGGGTCCGGGCTTGGTGCCGATGCCGTTCTCGTCCTTGTCGGTGACCGTGTCCGGGTTGACCACGAAGCCCGCGCGCCCAGCCGGGTCGACGACGACGTTCTCGTCGTTGAACTCCTCCTTCTGGAAGAGCGCATACGCCATCGCGGTCTTGATGATCCCGCGCGTCGCGTTGATGTGGTTCTCCTGCAGGAAGACGTTCCACGTCTTCTCGGGAACCGTGTGGTTGAACATGATCTCGTAGTCCATCCCGGTCACGCCGAGATCGGTGGCGAGGTAGTCGCCGATGAAGCCGGTGTCGGTGTAGCCGAGCGTGTCCCACACCGTCGCCCAGTGCGCGGGTTTCAGCGGGATGGCGCGGGCGTACTCGGCGTCGTTGCCGCCGGTCGCGTTCTCCTTCTCCTCCACGATGCCCTCGAAGAGCGTCGCGTCGATGACCGACTTCGTGCGCTCGGCGATCGCCATGAGGCGTCGGTGGTCGACAGAGTCGAACTCGCCCGCCGGATACATGATGTCCATGTACGCCTGCGAGTTGAGCTCGCCGTGGATGTCGGCGCCGTAGGCCATCTTGCCGTCGCGGCCCATGTCCGCGACCTCGTGCATGAACCGCGTGCCGTAGTTGGCCTCGCTCTCCTGCAGCGGGTTGCGGCCCGGGTTGATGCGCCCGGTCGTCGGCATCTGGCGGTTGAGGTCCACGCCGAGGCCGTTTCCGCGGTTGTACGTGCTCGGGGCCGGCGGGTTCCAGAAGTCGCCCTGCGCCCAGCCGTCGACGTTGAAGTCGACGAGGTACACGGCCTCGTCCTTCAGGACGTCCTTGACCTCGGGCTCGTGGAAGGTCTCCTTGCGACCCGTCGAGGAGTCGTAGTTGTCGATGCCGTCGGGCAGCTTGCCGCCGCTCTGCGCGGCCATGGCGAGGTCCTCGGCCGTGCGGAGGCCGCCCTCGAGGCCGCCGCGCTCGTTGCCGTGGACCGACAGCGAGTAGAAGAGCGTCTCCTTGCCCTTGTCGGGGACCTGGTGGTCGGTGATCTTGACCACCTGGATGTTGCGGCCGTCGCCGGTGTCGCCCGCCTCGCCGGGGCGCTTCTTGTCGGCGCCGACGCTGACGGCGGGGTTGCCGTAGCGGTCCTTCAGCGTGAAGACGCTGACCCAGCGGGGGTACTTCTTCGCCAGGTACTCGAGCCCGTGCTGGTACTCCTGGAAGCCGAACGGGTCGGGGGAGTACTGCACGTACGCGCGGGAGAGCGCCGCCTCCGGGAAGATGCGCCCGCCGCAGGCCGCCGACGGCGGCCCGCCCTTGTATCCGTCGGTACAGACCGGGGTCGCCGCCGCAGGGGCGGCAAGCATGAGCAGAAGCAGGCAGGCGGACAGCGCGACGCGAGGCATGACTCTGGAACGTGGACGAACGGACGATCTTGCGGTGGCTCCGTTCCGTATAGGCTCAACGTGCCCGTGTCGTTCGCCTCCCCCCACTTCGAGCTGAGCGAGGAATCCCTCGACGAGCAGACGCACCTCATCGCCGTTCGCGGCGAGGTGCACGTCTCGACGGCCCCGGAGTTCTCCGAGCGGCTCAACGACGCCATTGCCAAGGGGAAAACCGGCGTGGTCATCGACATGACGAACGTCGAGTTCATCGACTCGACCGGGCTCAGCGTCCTGTTGAACGCCCTGCGCCGCGTCACGCGCCAGCAGGGCGCCCTCGCGCTCGCCGTCTCCAACCCCACCGTGCTGCGACTGTTCGAGATCACACGCCTGGACTCGACGTTCGACATCGCGCCGACGCGCCAAGATGCGATCGATCGCGTTCAGCGCAACGGCGTCAGCTCAGACGGCGCCCCGTAGGGCACCAGCGCCTCCGGGAGCGCGACGGAGCCGTCGTCGCGCTGCCCGTTCTCGAGCAGCGCGATGATCGTCCGGCCGACGGCGACTGCCGTGCCGTTGAGCGTGTGGACGTCCTCCGGCCTGCCGCCCTCGCGACGTGATCGGATCTTCAGCCGGCGCGCCTGGAAGTCCGTCGTGTTCGAGCACGACGTGAGCTCGCGGTAGCGCTCCTGCCCCGGCAGCCACGCCTCGAGGTCGAACTTCCGCGCGGCGCTCGCGCCGAGGTCGCCGACGGCGATGTCGACGACGCGGTACGGGATCCCGAGCTCTGAGAGGATCTCCTCCTCGATCGCGAGCAGGCGCTGGTGCTCGTCGGGGGACTCCTCGGCCGGCACGAACGCGAACATCTCGACCTTGTCGAACTGGTGCACGCGGAAGATCCCGCGCGTGTCGCGGCCGGCGGCGCCCGCCTCGCGCCGGAAGCAGGGCGAGAACCCGGCGTAGCGCCTGGGGAGCTGGTCGCCCTCGAGGATCTCGTCGGCGTGCAGCGACGCCAGCGCGACCTCGGAGGTCCCGACGAGGTACAGGTCGTCGGAGGGCACGTGGTAGATCTGCTGCTCGGTGTCGGGGAGCATGCCCGTGCCGTACAGCGCGTCCTCGCGGACGAGCACCGGCGGGATGACCGCCTCGAAGCCCTTGCCGCGCAGCTTCTCGAGCGCCCAGCGGACGAGCGCGAGCTCGAGGAACACGAGCTCTCCACGCAGGTAGGCGAAGCGCGAGCCGCTCAGCCGCGCGCCGCGCTCCATGTCGATCCCCTCACCCGCGAGCTCGAGGTGATCCTTGCCGGTCTTCGTCGCGTCGCCGACCTCGCGCACGACCGTGTCCTCGAGCGGCGCGTCGGGCTCGGGCAGGTTCGGGATCGCGTAGAGCAACCCGTCGCGCTCGCGCTCGACCTCCTCGCGCTCGGACCCGAGCGCCTTGACCTGCGCGGCCACGTCCTGCATCCGCGCGATCGCCTCGGTGGCGTCCTCGCCGGACTTCTTGGCGCGACCGATCTCCTGCGAGGCGGCGTTCTGCTCGGCGCGAAGCTCCTCGAACCGCGCGACGGCGTCGCGCCAGCGGCCGTCGAGCTCGAGCCAGCGGTCGACGGTCTCGGTGTCGCCGCGCCGCGCGAGCGCCGCGCGGACCCCGTCGGGGTCGCGACGGATCAGCTTCGGGTCGAGCACCGGACGCCGGCCGGGTCAGCGGCCGGGGCCGCCCTGGTCGGTCTCCTCGTCGCCCTGCACGCTGGTGTCGGGCGTCTGGCTGCGTGCGGCCCTGCGCCCGGCGTACTTCGCCAGGAACTCGGCCACCTTCTCGGCCTCGTCGCCGACGACGATGTTCTCGGGCATGATCGCGCCGGAGAAGCCGCCGTTGCGGATCGCGTAGAGGACGGCGTCCTTGTCCTCGCGCCGGGTGTTGAAGCTCGGGCCGTCGGGGCGCTCGCGGTTGCGGACGCTGATGGCCGAGCCCTCCGTGCCGACCTCGTCGAGGGTGTGGCAGCCGCCGCACCTGTCGGCGAAGATCACCGCGCCGTCGCTGATGCGGTCGTTGCCGCGGTCGGCCTTGTCGAGGTTGATCCGCTCCGATCCGCAGGCGGTCGTGAGGGCTGCCGCGGAGGCGAGGAGCGTGAGGTGCTTGAGTCGGGGGCGGGTCATGCGAGCCGAAGACTCTACGAGAATGCCCCGCCTGATGGACTTCAAGCACCTCATCCCCGTGGTCCTCGTGACCCTCTTCGTCGTCGCCGACGTCGCCGCATGCGGGGACGAGGAGCCCGTGGCCGTCGAGGGCCGGACGCTGAAGGTGCGGCTCGACGAGTACCGGATCGTCCCGCAGAACCTGAAGGTCCGCGAGGGGCGACTGCGGATCGTCGCCACCAACATCGGGCGGTTGACGCACAACCTCCAGGTCGTCCAGCAGGACGAGAACGACCTCGAGGAGCGCCCGACGGAGATCGCGAGCACCCGGACGGCGCAGCCGAACGAGAGCGCCGCGATCACGATCGAGAAGCTGCCCGCCGGCGAGTACCGGCTGATCTGCTCGATCGGGAACCACGACGACCTCGGCCAGTACGGGCGCCTCATCGTCGGGAAGGGTTGACGCTGCTCGTGGCGAAAACCACGAACGCCCGGCGCCGGCCAGCAGACGGTCGCAGTGAGTGTCCCTCGCGATCAGTCTTCCTACCGGCGGCAACGGAAGGGTCTGGCGTCGGGCACCTCTTCCCGTGCGGAGCCCGCGCGTGACCGTCGAGCAGCGACGCTTCCGCGACGTCGTCGGGACGTTCCCCACCGGCGTGACCGTCGTCACCGCGCCGGGACCTGCCGGCCTGACCACGAACGCGTTCACGTCGGTCTCGCTCGAGCCGCCGCTCGTGCTCGTGTGCTTCGACAACACGTCGCGGACGCTCCCCGCCGTGCGCGAGTGCCGGCGCTTCGCGGTCAACGTGCTGCGGGCCGGCCAGGAGGAGCTCGCGACGCTGTTCGCGTCGAAGGCCGTCGCGGAGGAGAAGTTCGCGTCGGTGACGCACACCGTCGAGCACGGCGTGCCCGTCCTCGACGACGCGCTGGCGTGGATGGCCTGCGAGGTCGTCGATCTCGTCGACGCCGGCGACCACACGATCGGCATCGGGCGCGTCAACGCGCTCGAGGCGTCCGAGGGCGAGCCGCTGCTGTTCGTCCGTGGTGCGTATCGCACCGTCGCCGACTGATTACGCTGCGGTCGATGCGACTCGTCGCCCTCGCCGTCGTGCTCCTCGCCGCGTTCCCGGCCGCCGCCTCGGCGCGGTCGTGCTCGCTGTCGACGAGCGAGCAGCGCCGGCTCGGCGCGACCTACGTGACGACGCTGTCGGTGTCGGGCCTGTCGTGCTCGTCGGGCAAGCGGCAGGTGCGCGCCTACCACCGGTGCCGCAACCGCAACGGCGGCAAGGACGGGCGCTGCGCCCGGGTCGACGGCTACCGCTGCTCGGAGCGGCGCTCCGGGATCAAGACGCAGTTCTCCGGCCGCGTGACCTGCCGCCGCGGCTCACGGGTCGTCAAGCACACGTACACGCAGTTCACGTAGCGGCGCTCAGCGCGTCAACGCGAAGTCGCGACGAAGAGCCGCGACGACCCGGTCGGCCGCCAGGGAGGCGCCCCGCCCGTTGAGGTGGATGCCGTCGGCCTCGCGGACGATGTCCCTGCCGATCGCGTCGCGGTACGCGAAGCGCGGCGTGAAGACCGCGGCCATGTCGAGCACCCGGACGTGCGCGCGGTACGGCGCAGCGGCGACGGAGATCGCCGCGTTGACCGACCGGGCGATCTCGCGGCGGTCCTCGTCGCGCGGCGCCGGCAGGGTCAGCCAGTAGACCCGCGCGGCGCCGGCGCGGCGGAACGTGTCCATCACCCGTCGCGTCCGGAACGCGTACTCGGCCGCCCACGCGCGGCCGCAGCACTCGACGTCGCGCATCGGGAAGCCCTCGTTCGCGCCCATGAAGACGACGACCGCGTCGGGGCGCTCGGCGCGCGTCTGCTCTCGCGACAACCTGGCCCAGTCGACGAGCTCGGTCTGCGAGATCCCTGTGCCGAGCTGCGGGTCGCGCACGACGTCGACGTCGTCGCCGGCCAGGCGCCGGCCGAGCTCCGCGTCGAGCGGCAACACCATCGAGTCCCCGGTGACCAGCACCTTGCGCAGCGGCAACGGCCGCGGCGCCGGCTCGCCGACGGCCGACGGCTCGAACGCCTCCGGCCCGACCGGCGGCACCGCCCCGCCTGCCATGGGCGGCGCCGCGCTCTCGAAGCCCGCGCCGCCGAGGTCGTCGCCGGGCGACAGCCACGCCGTCGCGTCGCTCGCGGCCTCCGCGACCGGCAGCCGGTCGGCCACCCAGCCGGCGGGATGGCCGAACGCGAGGACCATCGTGCGCTCCCAGCCGGGCCGCATCTCCTCGCCCTCTTCGCGCAGGGCGGCGCCGCCGAGCACGACGAGCAGCGCGACCGTGAGCGCCACGCAGAGCAACGCGTCGCGGGCGGTCATCCGGCGGCCCGGCGGCTTCGGTGGGACGGACGGATTCGAGGCCATCAGAACTGGAAGTAGATGAAGGGCGGGACGCCCTGGCCGGGGATGGTCGAGGCCACGAGGAAGATGGTGACGGCCAGGCCCACCGCGAGGCCGGCGGGAGGCGCCGCCTCGAGTCGCAGGCGCACCGCGTCGAGCGGGCGCTCGGGCACGAGCTGCAGCCCGATCACGCCGGCAACCGCCAGCACGACGGCCGGGCTCCACAGCGTCGAGTCGCCCGCGACCACGAGCCGCTCGACGAGCGCCCACGCCACGCCGAGGTCGGGCGCCCGGAACGGGATCCACGCGAGCACGACGACGTGGAACACGACGAGCCAGCCGAGCCACGACGGCGCGCGCACGCGGCCGCGCAGCGCGTGGTCGGCGACGAGCGCCGCGCCGTGGATGAACCCCCACAGCACGAAACCCCACGCCGCGCCGTGCCACAGCCCGCCGAGCACCATCGTGATCAGCAGGTTGCGGTACGTCCGCCACCGGCCGCCGCGGTTGCCGCCCAGCGGGATGTAGAGGAAGTCGCGCAGGTACCGGCTCAGCGTGATGTGCCAGCGCCGCCAGAAGTCGCGGAAGCTCGTCGCGCGGTACGGGCGCCGGAAGTTCTGCGGGAAGACGAAGCCCATGAGCAGCGCGAGCCCGATCGCGATGTCGGTGTAGCCCGAGAAGTCGCAGTAGATCTGCGCCGCGTAGGCGTACGTCGCCAGCCACACGTCGGGCGCGGCGTACGCCTGCGGCACCGCGAACACCGGGTCGACGACCTCGCGCGCCAGCAGGTCGGCGATCGCGACCTTCTTCACCAGGCCGACGGCGATGAGCAGCACGCCCGCGCCGACGGCGACGTCGCGCGGGTCGCGCGGCGACGCGAGCTGCGGCAGGAACTCGCGAGCACGCACGATCGGCCCCGCCACGAGGTGCGGGAAGAAGCTCAGGTAGATCGCCAGGTCGAGCGTCGGAGCGACCTCGCACAGCCCGCGCTTGACGTCGACGGTGTACGAGATCGCCTGGAACGTGAAGAAGCTCAGCCCGACCGGCAGCGCGATCGTCAGCAGCGGCAGCGGGAAGTCCAGGCCGACCGTGCCGAGCACGCCGTTGACCTCCTCCGCGAAGAAGCCGTAGTACTTGAACACGGCGAGGACGAGCAGGTCGACCGCGACCGTGATGCCGACGATCCACCGCTGCCGCCGCTCGTCGCCGGCGCGCGAGACGAGCACGGCGCCGAGCTGGTTCGCGAGCGTCACGCCGGCGATCAGCAGGCAGAAGCGTGGGTCGGCGGCCGCGTAGAACAGGTACGAGGCCGCGAGCGCGAACGGCTTCCACACCCGCGGGCGCGGCATGAGCAGCCACGACAGGCCGAGGACGAACGGGAAGAAGACCGCGAACTCGACGGAGGGAAAGACCATCTAGGCGCAGGATCGCGCGGCGTCGGCGTAGAGCGCGGCGCGCACGCGGTAGCCCTCCGGCGTCGGGTGCACGCGGTCCGGGCTCATCAGCTCCGGCCGTGCGGCGATCGTCGCGGCCCACGGGACCACGACGACCCGCGACAGCTCGCGGTCCAGGGCCTCCAGGCGCGCGTTCGCCGCGCCGTAGTCCGCCGTGTGGACGATCGTCGCCCACACCGAGCAGCCGAGCCGCGCCGTGCGCCGCACCGCCGCCTCGAGCGCCGGAAGCCGCGAGGGCTTGTCGTTCGTGAAGAGGCTGAACGCGAGCACCGCACCGGGCGGGATGTCGGAATCCGACAGCACCCGCATCCCCTCGGCGAGCGGTCGCCCGTCCCGCGCGTCGGTGCGCACGTCCCATCCCTCGAGCGCTCGGGGCAGCATGTCCTTCGTGCCCTTGGCCAGCGAGTCGCCGATCACGACGAGCGTGGCGCCGGGCGACGCGGAGGCCGGCGGGTCGTCGGGCAGGCCGCCGACCTCGGTGAGCGCGCGCACGGCGAGGAGCGCCGCGACGAGCGCGGCGAGCGCCATCACGCCGATCTCGCGCCGCACGATCTGCAGGACGACCGATCGCTGCTCGGCTTCCGGCAGCTTGCCGACGGCGTGCGCGTCCTCGATCCCCCGTGCGTCGAGCACGGTCTGCGCGGACAGGATGCGGAACTGCTCGCCGAAGAACGACACCGCGACCGGCAGCACGGCGTAGAGCCAGAACAGGTCGTTCTCGGGTCGCGCGCCGGCCAGGTAGAGCACGGCGGCGACCACCGCCAGCAGCACAGAAGCGGCCTGCCCCGCCCGAGCGAGGACCCAGAAGAGGTCGCTTGGCTCGACCCGCCACCACCGCCACGCGCCGAGTCCACCCGCGAGGGTGTTCAGGACGAGCACGAGGAGGGCAGTGACGGTCGCGACGGATTCCATGACAGGGTCCGGTGTTAGCGCCTTCCGTCACTAAGTGACAAGTCGGCACAAAGTCGTGCTACAACCCTCTCCGCTCGCATGCTCCGCTCCTATCTCCCCGCCATCGTCTTCCTCGGTCTCGGCACGATCGTCGGCCTGACGTTCGCGATGCTCAACCGCGCGTTCGGGGTCAAGGGGCGCGGCATCAAGGCGACAGGCGATCCGTACGAGTGCGGCCTGCCGTCGGAGATCAAGAAGAACTTCAAGTTCGGGATCAGCTTCTACCTGATCGCGATGCTGTTCATCCTGTTCGACATCGAGGTGATCTTCCTCTACCCGGTCGCGGTGATGGTCCGGGAGTTCGGCACCTTCGCGATGATCGAGGTCAGCGTCTTCATCGCGCTGCTCTCCATCGCCTTCATCTACGTCTGGCGTCGAGGTGCTCTCGAATGGAAGTGATCCGTACCGGTGCTCCGAGTCCGCTCGAGCGACCTGAGGAGTTCCGCGCGCGCCAGCTCCAGGCGCGCGACATGCTGCGCGGCGACCTCCAGGGCGCCGACCTCGAGAAGTACGTCGAGGAGCGCGTCATCACGACGACGGTCGACAAGGCCGTCAGCTGGGCGCGCGGCAACGCGATCTTCCCGCTGACGTTCGGCCTCGCCTGCTGCGCGATCGAGATGATGACCATGGTCGCCGGGCGCATGGACATCGCGCGCTTCGGCTTCGAGGCCTTCCGCGCCTCGCCGCGCCAGGCCGACATGATCATCCTGTCGGGCCGCATCAGCATCAAGATGGCGCCGATCGTGCGCCGCATCTACGACCAGATGCTCGAGCCGAAGTACGCGATCGCGATGGGCGCCTGCTCCTCGTCGACCGGCGTCTTCAACAACTACGCGGTGGTGCCGGCCGACAAGTTCATGCCGGTCGACATCCACATCCCCGGCTGCCCGCCGCGGCCGGAGTCGCTCGTGCACGGGATCCTCAAGCTCCGCACGATGATCCAGCAGGACCCGGAGCGCGGCTGGCGCGAGCGCTACGACGCCGTCGGCACCGAAGAGATCCACAGGGTGGGCGGGACCGATTCCTGACGCGACCGGCCTCGAGCTGCTGGCGCAGGAGTTGCGCGACGCCGAGCCCGACAGCATCCTGGGAACGCTGCACTTCCGCGGCAAGGGCATGCTGCTCGCCGAGCCGGGCCACATCCGCGCGATCCTCGAGCACCTCCGCGGCAAGGGCTACCGGTCGCTCGTCAGCGTGCACGGCGTCGACTACTACCCCGAGGAGCCGCGCCTCGGCGTGCACTACGAGCTCCTGAGCATGGAGACCGTCGACCGGCTCACGGTCAAGCTGCGCGTGCACACCGAGGACCCGGTCGTCGACAGCGTCACGCCCGACTGGCCCACCGCAGACTTCCAGGAGCGCGAGGTCTACGACATGTTCGGCGTCGAGTTCCGCGGCCACCCGGACCTTCGGCGCATCCTCATGCCCGACGACTACGAGGGCCACCCGCAGCGCCGCGACTTCCCCGTCGGCGGCGAGCCCGTCCTCTTCACGGTCAACGAGTCGCGCGGCGAGGACTACACGCAGTGAGCGCCTTGGACCAGCCCGTCGCAGGCGGCAACCGGCTCGACTTCGCCGAGACGCCTGGGCTCGAGGAGGACCTCCTCACGATCAACTTCGGGCCGCACCACCCCGCCACGCACGGCGTGCTGCGGCTGCTGGTGCAACTCGAGGGCGAGATCATCCACGACCTCAAGCCGGTCATCGGCTACGTCCACACCGGCATCGAGAAGACCGCCGAGGACAAGAACTACTGGAAGGCCATCCCCGTCATCGAGCGGATGGACTACCTGGCGTACTTCTTCAACGCGATGGCGTTCTGCGGCGCGACGGAGACGCTGCTGGACCTCGAGGTCCCCAAGCGGGGGCAGTACCTGCGGGTCATCCACCTCGAGCTCAACCGGATCATGAGCCACCTGGTGTGGCTCGGGACGAGCGCGCTGGACCTCGGCGC
>CADCVT010000034.1 GCA_902806215.1 uncultured Solirubrobacteraceae bacterium
CCGCCGGACCGCCGCCACCGCCGGGTCCGGGATCGCCGGGCGCGGGCGGCGGCGTCGCGGCGCCGTTGACGCGCTCGCAACCGGCCTCGGCCGGCACCGCGTCACGGTCGTCGCTCTCGACGAGGTCGTTGCCGTCGCCGCACGTGACCTGGTCGGCGACGCCGTCGCGGACCCTCAGCTCGTCGTCGCCCGTCTCCCCCTGGACGACGTCGGCGCCGGCGCCGGGCTCGAGGACGTCGTTGCCCTCGCCGCCGAAGATGGTGTCGTCGGCGCCCGCGGTGGTGATGCGGTCGTTGCCGAGCCGGCCGCTGGCGGTCACGGCGACCGGCACGTCGATCGTCGCCTGGTCGTCGCCGCCGTCGAGGTCGACGAAGAGCTCGGTGACGTTCGCCTTCGGGCACGTCACCTCGCGGATGAAGCCCTGGCCGTCGACCGCGCCGGGGTCGCAGCCGTTGCCGGTCGACATGCCGCCGTGCTCGGTCGGGTCGGTGAAGCGGACGAGGTCGCCCTGGACCGACACGGTGAGCGTGCTTGGAGAATCTGAGTCGGCCGAGCGCCACGAGATCCGCCCCGAGTCGCTCGAGACGACGGCGTGGGCGGAGGCGCTCGCCGGCAGCGCGGCGAGCACGAGGAGGAGGAGAAGGCTCAGGCGGGCCACGCTCTTCCCAACGGGAACCGGCCCGTAAACTGGCGGCGGCGCCCCGAGGGGCGCCGCCGCTGTCCGTCATCTCCAGGACGAAGACTGCTAGCGATCGATCGCGACGCGGTCGACCTTGCGGTGGTACCGCTCGCCCGCCTTGCCGCCGGCGATGGCCGCAAGCGCGGTGACGACGAGCGCGAGGCCGAGGGCGATGAGGCCGCCGGTCGCGAGGTCGCCGTTGCTGACCGGGATGCTCGGCAGGTTCAGCTGGCTGAGGACGTTGTACTCGGCGCCGAGGAGCGCGCCGGCGACCGCGAGGATGATCGCGACGGTGAGCGCGATGATCCACACGCCGAGGCCCTGACGAGCACCGTCGAAGCGCGACATGCGCCCGGCGACGTAGCCGCCCGCGAAGTACGCGATGGCGAGCAGGGCGAGCAGGAAGATCCCGCCCGCGATGCCGATGGTCTCGGCGGCCGCGTTGTCGGCGTCGTTCTCGGCGCCGGTGGTCAGCGCGAGCGTGGTGCCCGCGGCGCTGACGAGCGCGGCGAGCAGGGCCGCGAGGCCCATCGCCGAGAGCCATCCGAAGAAGGAGGCGCCCCAGTTGATGCCGCCGAACTCCTCGCGCTGGCGGGCGCGGACGTCGCGCATGGTGCCGGCGTTGACGCCGCCGCGGTCGTCGTGGTCGTGATGCTCCACGACGCGCTCGCGCGTGCGGTGAGGGGCGTGCTCGTCGCGCTCGAAGCGCTCCTCGTGCGCGGGAGCGACGCGCGTGGCGTGCTCGTCGTGCGTGAGGCGGGTCTCGACGTGCTCCTCGGGCCGGATGGCGCGAGTCTCGTCGTGGGTGGTGGTGGTGGTGTCGGTGGCGGATCGAGCCCCGGCCTCGGGACCCTCCGCACCGCGCCGGAAGCGATCGTTCATGCAATTTGGGGTTCCCAGATCGGCGAGTTGCAACGCGACGAGACAACCGGATGATTGAATGTCGAGCAGATCGGCAACGACTATTGACGTGGCCATAGCTCCCCCCAAGAACGACGTCGTGGTCGCGCTGCCGGTCACGCCCCACGCACCCGGAGTCGCTCGGCGGCTCCTTCTGCAGGAGGGGCTTGACCCAGATCTCGACCACACGCTGACGCTGCTGGCGTCGGAGATCGTCACCAACGCCATCCGCCACTGCGGCGGCGGTGAGCACGACCGCATCGTCTTCGCGGCCCGGCTCACGCCCGACTTCGCGCGGATCGAGGTGCGCGACCCCGGGCAGGGGTTCGACCCCGACGTGCGTCATGACGCCTCCGGCTTCGGCCTGCGGATGCTCGACACCCTCGCCTCTCGCTGGGGCGTCGACCGTGACGAGCGCGGCACGCGCGTGTGGTTCGAGATCGACCGCCGCCGGCGGCGCTTCCAGCGCGACTAGGCGAGCCGTCTAGACCGGCGCGTCCGACCGGACGCCGCCGAACAGCCCCAGCATCGCCTCGCGCACGTCGAGCGCGTCGCCTGCGCCCATCCGCCGCAGGCCGAGACCGTCCGCCAGCGCCACGAACAGCGCTGGCAGCGCACCCGACGCCTCGACGCCCGCCGCGCGCAGCGCGAGCCGTGAGATGTCCTCGTAGGCGGCGAAGCACTGCTGCGCGACCTCGCGCAGCGCCGGGTTGCGCGCCGCCTCGAGGTAGAGCTCGAACTGCGCGAGCTGGTCGGTGTCGCCGCTCGACTCGAGCACCTCGGCGAAGCGCTCGGCGATCTCCTCCGGGGTCATGTCGTCGGTCAGGCCCTCGCCGACGCGGCGCAGCCGCTCGGTCTCCTCGTCGACGAGCAGCCGCAGCGCCTCGCGCAGCAGGTCGTCCTTCGTGGCGAACCAGTACGTCAGTGACCCGAGTGGCACGCCGCCCTCGGCGGCCACCCGCCGGTGGGTCACCGCGGCGATCCCGTCGCGTGCGATGACGCCGAGCGTCGCGCGGAGGATCCGCTCGCGCCGCTCCTCGCCGCGCACCTGCTGGGGGACCCTGTTCCCGGCCATTCGGCGCCTAATGGTACGTCTGTTCGGTTTTTTGCGATACAACACCGTTCATGCGGAAGCCCCACCTCGTCTTCGCGCTGCTCGTCGCCGTGCTCATTCCCGCGACAGCAGCCGCCCATCCCGAGCGCACCACGTTCTTCCCCGATCACACGAAGGGCGAGCGCCCCACGTACCCCAAGACGGGCGAGATCCTCACGGTGTGCAAGTCCGATTCGCGTGCTCGGGTCAACAGCCTGTGGAAGGGCAAGGGCAAGCAGACCAGCCGCACGCGCCGCTTGCGCCTCAAGCAGCTCAAGCGCTGCAAGTTCCGGCACATCCAGGCCGCGGTCGACGCCGCGACCACCGGTGACCGCATCCGCATCCTGCCGGGCGTCTACAAGGAGGAGCCGAGCCGCGCGGTCCCCTTCAACGACCCCAAGTGCAACCGCGAGGACCCGAAGTACTGGGAGGAGACCGGCGACTCGCACGGCGAGGACGGCAAGGTCCCGACGTACCTCTTCCACTGGGAGTGCAAGAACTCGCGCAACCTCATCCAGGTCATGGGCGACTCGCCCGAGGACGAGGACCGCGTGTGCGATCAGAAGTGCGATCTGCTGATCGAGGGCATCGGCCGCAAGCCCGAGGACGTCCTGATCGTCGGTGACCGCCTCAAGCGCGACGTGCTCCGCGCCGACCGCGCCGACGGCATCATCATCAAGGGCCTCACGACCGAGCAGGCCTCGTTCAACGGCGTCGACGTCGTCGAGACCAACGGCTTCATCGTCGAGGACATCGTCGGCCGGTACAACCAGAACTACGGCGTCCTGACCTTCACGTCGGACAACGGGCTGTACAACCGCGTCGAGGGCTACGGCAACGGCGACTCGGGCATCTACCCGGGCTCCGGCCCCGAGGGTCACTGCCAGCGCTACGGCATCGAGATCAAGAACTCGAGCTCGCACGACAACGTGCTCGGCCAGTCCGGCACCGCCGGCAACGGCACGTACGTGCACGACTCGAAGTGGTTCAACAACGGCGTCGGCATCGTCAACGACTCCTTCGCCTCCGGCCACCCGGGCATGCCGCAGGACTGCTCGAAGTGGGAGGACAACGAGGTCTACTCGAACAACCAGAACTTCTTCGACGAGGGCAACCAGGAGTTCTGCAAGGACACCCCGTTCAAGGACCGCAAGCGCGACCACGTCTGCCCGCAGTTCCAGTCGCCGGTCGGCACCGGCTTCGCGTTCTACGGCGCGAACGCGAACGTCATCCGCAACAACAAGATCTGGGACAACTGGCGTTCGGGCTACACGCTGTTCTGGGTGCCCGCCGCCGTCCGCGGTGACCAGGACCCGGGCAAGCAGCGCGACACGTCGCACCGCAACAAGATCACCGGCAACGTCTTCGGGCTCGACCTCGCGGGCAAGCCCTCGCCGAACGGCAAGGACGTGTTCTGGGACGAGCAGGGCGACGGCAACTGCTGGGAGGGCAACAAGGGCATCGGCGGCAAGCTGAAGGCCGACCCGCCGAACCTCCCGACGTGCGACTCCGGCGGCTCGGCCGGCGCGGTCTCCAAGCCCGAGAAGATCGGGCCGGAGATCCCGTGCGCGACCTGGGATCCGCAGGAGAACCCGAATCCGCCCGGCTGCACCTGGTTCACGACGCCGCCGAAGCCGGAGAACCCCGGCCGGCGGTGATCGCCTCGGCTCGGATCCGCCTGGCCGCCGCCGCCGCGCTCGTCGCGGCCGTGCTGCTCGCCGCGGTGCTGCTCTTCACGGGTGGCGCCGACGGCGGGACGGGCAAGCTCGCGTGGCAGGGCACGCCCGGCGTGTTCAAGTCCGGTCCCGAGACCGATCGCGTCCTCACGGCGCGCATCGAGAACACGTCGCTGCGCGACCTGGACTTCGTCGCGAAGGACGTCCGCATCCTTGACGCGAACGGCGACGAGGTGCAGAGCACCGCGGTGTTCCTCGAGGCGTTCGTCCACGGCCTGTGGTCGTGGTCGCAGGCACCGTCCCAGCTCACCGAGTTCGAGCGACGCCGCCTCGGCAAGATCGTGACGATCCGGCCGGGCAAGTCGGCGCCGGTGGCGCTGTCGTGGCGCGTCCCGAAGGGCGAGGACCCGCCGGTCCGCGTCGACTTCGGCGACGGCGCGACGCTGCCCCTGCCCGACGCCCTCTAGGACCGCGGCGGACCCCCGCCGGCGCGGGTGACGATCCGGCGTCCCCCGACGACGCCGCGGACGCGCGCGTCCGGCTCGAGCACGAGCCGCCCGCGCGCCGCGTTCGGTCCCGACGTCCGGATGACGAGCGAGCCGTCGAAGCGCGGCTCGGCGTCGATGCGGATCCCGGGCACGTACTCGTAGCCGCGCATGCGCACCGACTCGCCCGACGCGACGTAGCTGCCCCCGCGCAGCCCGCCGCCGCGGCGCGCGCCGATGGTGATCGCGAGCTGGACGTCGTCGAGCGCGAGGTCGACCGCCTGGACCGTGCGGCCGATCCGGGCGGGGACGCCCGCGGGCGTCTTCAGGCCCGCGGCCGTCCGCGGCGGCACCGGCACGCGCGGAGCGACGCGCCGCGGACCGCGGCACGCCCGGGGGACCCGCTTCGCGAGCAGGAAGGCGATCGAAGCGCGCGTCGCGCAGCCCGTCGCGTCCGACGTCGTGACGCTGTGGCCGGTGCGCGGCAGGACGAGCAGCCGCGCGGCCGGGTTCGCCTCGACGAGCTTGCGGGCCTCCTCGAGCGGCGTGCGCAGGTCCTCGGCGCCGGCGAGCACGAGGGTCGGCTTGGGCGGGAGGACGTCGGAGACCACGCTCGGCACCGGCTCGAGCGGCGCCGGCCAGCGCAGGCACAGCGACAGGAAGTCGCCGCTGATCGCGGTCTCGACGTCGAACGGGAAGAACGCCTGCCCGCCGATCTCGGTGGCCGCCTCGCGCGCCTGGCGCAGGCGCTCGGGCACGTCGGCGGCCGGGTCCCACGGCTGCTGGAGCACCTCGCAGCTGCCCGCGGCGTACGCGCCGGCCGAGAACGCCGCCGTGCGCAGCGGCGGGGCCGCGGCCGCGACCTGCCGCGCCAGGCGCAGCAGGGGCGCGGTGTCGCCCCGCCGCGCGGCGATGACCGCCGGGACGAGCGCCTCGCGCACGCCGGGGTTGAAGTCGCCCTCGAACAGGATGTCGAGCAGGCCGACACCCCCGATCGTCGCGGTCCGGCGGCGTCCGCGCTCGTCGACGACCGTCCCGCTCAGCGGCCCGGCCTGACGCATCGTCTGCACGAGCGCCGCGAGCTGGCCGACTGGGTCCTTCGTGTACGGCAGGCACCGGTCGTCGTCGCACAGCGCGTTCAGGACGCGGGGCATCGCCGCGAACACCTCGAGGCCCTGCGCCGAGCTGCCGCCGGGGCGCACGACCGAGT
Source organism: uncultured Solirubrobacteraceae bacterium (assembly GCA_902806215.1). Classification (GTDB taxonomy): domain Bacteria; phylum Actinomycetota; class Thermoleophilia; order Solirubrobacterales; family Solirubrobacteraceae; genus CADCVT01. The sequence continues at coordinate 6,044 of CADCVT010000034.1, forward strand.
CGAGAAGGAGCCGCCCGACCCGCTCCGGATGCGCCTGCGCGTAGCGCTCGGCCATGAGCGTCCCGTACGAGGTCCCGGAGAGGTCGATCCGCTCGGCGCGGATCGCCCGCCGCACCGCCTCGATGTCGTCGACGTGCTCGTCGATCCCGTAGGAGCCGCGGCGGTCGCCGAGCCGCCGAGCGCACGCCTCGGCGGCGCGGCTGCCGCGCAGGTGCGGGTCGCGTTGGAGCTCGGGGCAGCGGACGAGGCCGGACCGGCCGGTCCCGCGCGCGTCGAACACCACGACGCGCGTCCCGCCGGAGAGCAGCCGGCCCACGAGCGGATCGGCGGTGGCCGCGAAGTCGGTCGTGCTGGCCTGGCCCGGGCCGCCGGCGAGCATGATCACGGTCCGGCGCGTGCGCCCGGCGGGCCGCAGCGCCTGCACGAACAGCCCGACCCGGCCCAGCTCCGGCCGGCTCGGCTCGAGCGGGACCTGCACCGTCAGGCATCGGACGATCGGGAAGTCGCACGGCACCGCCGCCGCCGCCGGCTGCGGGTGCGCGACGGCGACCAGGACGAGGAGCAGGGCAAGGAGGGGCATCGGCCGCATGGCTGCGATAGTGACGGATCTATGGCTCACCCGAACTCCTTCGACGCTCGCGGCGAGCTGTCCGTCGGCGATCGCACCTACGAGATCTTCCGCCTCGATGCCCTGCAGTCCAAGTTCGACGTCGCCCGGCTGCCGTTCTCGCTGAAGATCCTCCTCGAGAACCTGCTCCGCACCGAGGGCAACGGCTCCGTCGAGGCCGCCGACATCGAGGCCCTCGCGACCTGGGACGCCAAGGCCGAGCCCAGCAAGGAGATCGCGTTCTCGCCCGCGCGCGTGCTCATGCAGGACTTCACCGGCGTCCCCGCCGTCGTCGACCTCGCCTCGATGCGCGACGCGATGGCCGACGAGATCGGCGGCGACCCGTCGAGGATCAACCCGCTCAGCCCGGCCGAGCTCGTCATCGACCACAGCGTCCAGGTCGACTTCTTCGGGACCCAGGACTCCTTCCAGAAGAACGCCGAGCGGGAGTTCGAGCGCAACGAGGAGCGCTACGCCTTCCTGCGCTGGGGCCAGGGAGGCTTCGACGACTTCGCGGTCGTCCCGCCGGACACCGGCATCGTCCACCAGGTCAACGTCGAGTACCTCGCCCGCGTCGTCTTCCCCAACGAGAAGACCGGCCAGGCGTATCCCGACACGCTCGTCGGGACCGACTCGCATACGACGATGGTCAACGGCCTCGGCGTCCTCGGCTGGGGCGTCGGCGGCATCGAGGCGGAGGCCGCGATGCTCGGCCAGCCGATGTCGATGCTCATCCCCCAGGTGCTCGGCTTCCGCCTCAACGGCGAGCTGC
>CADCVT010000035.1 GCA_902806215.1 uncultured Solirubrobacteraceae bacterium
CGACTTCGCCCGCTTCCGCGCGATCGCCGACGAGGTCGGCGCGCTGCTCATGGTCGACATGGCCCACTTCGCCGGGCTCGTCGCCGCCGACCTGCACCCCAGCCCCGTGCCGTACGCCGACGTGGTCACCACCACCGTCCACAAGACGCTGGGCGGCGGGCGCGGCGGCATGATCATGTGCCGCGAGGAGCACGCCAAGAAGATCAACTCCGCGGTCTTCCCCGGCCAGCAGGGCGGCCCGCTGATGCACGTCGTCGCCGGCAAGGCGATCGCGATGCGGATCGCGGCCTCCGACGCGTTCCGCGAGCGCCAGGAGCGCACCGTCGCGGGCGCGCAGGCGGTCGCGGAGCAGCTCCTCGACGCGGGCAATGGCGTCACCGTGCTCACCGGTGGGACCGACGTGCACCTCGTGCTCGTCGACCTGCGCGCGTCCGAGCTCGACGGCCAGCAGTCCGAGGACCGCCTGCACGAGATCGGGATCACCGTCAACCGCAACGCGGTGCCGTTCGACCCGCGGCCGCCGGCGGTCTCGAGCGGCCTGCGCGTCGGCACCCCGGCGCTCGCCACGCGCGGCCTCCAGGTCGAGGACTTCCGCGAGGTCGGCGAGATCATCGCGACGGCGCTCACGCCGGCGTTCGACACGCAACGGGCCGAGCTCGCCGAGCGCGTGCGGGCGATCGCCGAGCGCTACCCGCTCTACGCGCACCTCTCGGCCCACGCGCTGACGTAGGCGCGGCGCGCCGTCTCCGGCGCCGCGCTTGACGCGGCGCCGCTTCGGGCGGAGGATCGTCCGCCATGTACGACTACGTCATCGTCGGTGCGGGGTCCGCCGGCTGCGTGCTCGCCAACCGGCTGTCGGAGGACCCCGACGTCACCGTGCTCCTGCTCGAGGCGGGGCCGCCCGACGCCAAGGACAACATCCACGTCCCGCTCGGCTTCCTCAAGCTCGGCAAGACCGACGTGGACTGGGACTACTCGACCGCGCCGGAGCCGTTCTGCGACGCGCGGCGGATCTACCTCCCGCGCGGCAAGACGCTCGGCGGCTCGTCGTCGATCAACGCGATGGTCCACATCCGCGGCAACCGGCGCGACTACGACGGGTGGGGGATCCCCGGATGGGGCTGGGACGACCTCGCGCCGTACTTCGACTCGAACCTGCTCCCCGCCGAGGAGAGCCGCTCGAACAACCCGATGTCGCTCGCGTTCGTCGACGCGGCGGTCGAGGCCGGGCACGGGCGAAGCGACGACTTCAACGGGGACGAGCAGGACGGCTTCGGGATGTACCGCCTGACTCAGTCGGGCGGCATGCGAGCGAGCACGGCGGTCCTCTACGTGCACCCCGTGATCGAGCGGCCCAACTTGACGGTCGAGACGTACATGCACGCGCACCGGGTCGTGTTCGAGAACGGGCGCGCGATCGGCGTCGAGGCGTCGCGGCTGGGGGAGATCCACCGGTTCGACGCCGAGCGCGAGGTCATCCTCTGCGGCGGCTCGTACAACTCGCCCCAGCTGCTCATGCTGAGCGGCGTCGGCCCGGCCGAGCAGCTCACGATGAAGGAGGTCGAGGTCATCCTCGACCAGCCCGCCGTCGGCGAGAACCTGATCGACCATCCGTCGGTGACGTTCGTGTGGACGACGACGGAGGAGTGCTCGCTGCTCGTCGCGCTCGAGCCCGAGGCGCTCACGCAGTTCGAGGAGCAGCAGATGGGCCCGCTCACGTCGAACCTCGCCGAGGCCGGCGGGTTCGTGCGCGTGCAGGACGACGCGCCCGCTCCGGACATCCAGTACCACGCGGTGCCGGTGCAGATCGTCGACGAGGGGCTCTCCGACCCGACCGCGCACGGCATGTGGATCTCGCCGTGCCTGCTCCAGCCCGAGAGCCGCGGCAGCGTGACCCTCGGTTCGAACGACCCCCACGCCAAGCCGATCATCCGCCACAACTACTTCGCGGCCGAGCGCGACATGGACACGATGATCAAGGGCTCGCGGCTGCTGCTCGACATCGTGGGGCAGCCGTCGCTCGCGAAGTACTGCGCGGAGCCGTTCACGGTGCCGGCGGGGACCTCGGACGAGGACCTGCGCAAGCACGTCGCGCGGAACACGGTCACGCTCTACCACCCGGTCGGGACGTGTGCGATGGGCTCGGTCGTGGACGCGGACCTTCGCGTGCAGGGCGTCGAGGGCCTGCGCGTCGTCGACGCGTCGGTCATGCCGATGGTCCCGCGCGGCAACACCAACGCGCCGGTGGTGGCAATCGCCGAGCGCGCCGCGGACCTCATCCGGGGCCGCGAGCCGGCGCGACGCGAGCAGGCGCCGGCCGTCGTCTAGCCGGGCTGGGGCGCCCTCAGGCGGCGGCTGCCGGACGGCGGCCGCCGCCGCCCGACGCTCGTTCGAGCACGGCCTCCATGCGCGCGGCCTGGCGCTTGACGTCGTGCTCGCGCGCGGCCTCGCGTGCCGCGGTGTTCGGCCGTGGCAGCGAGGCCGCGTGCTTCATTCCCCGGTGGATCGCATCGACGTCGGTCGGGTCGACGAGCGCTCCGGCTTCGGTCGTGACGAAGTCGCTCGGGCCGCCGACGGTGGTCGCCACGACGGAGCGTCCCATCGCCATCGCCTCGAGGAGGATCTGTCCCAGCGGTTCGCGCTCGCTCGGGAGAACGACGACGTCAGCGAGAGAGATCAGGTCCGGCATGTGGTCGTGGGGGACCTTGCCGCGGAGCTCGATCCGGTCGCGGCCTTCGAGCTCTGGCCTGAGTGGGCCATCGCCGACGACGATCAACCTTCCGTCGCCGAGCCGTTCGAACGCGTCGCGCAGGCGCACGATGTTCTTGCGCTCGATGAGGCTGCCGGCGAAGAGGAACACCGGCCCGTCGCTCGCCGCCCGCGGTCGTGGAGTGAAAGCGTCGAGGTCCACCCCGCAGTCGATGATCTCGTTCGACCGCGCGCGGAGCGGCAACCGCTCACGGAGGTAGGCCGAATTGAAGATCACCGCCGACGCACGCCGCACGACGAGTGCCGTCGCTCGCCGGACGGCCGTGTTCGACACCGCGTTCTCGACGTCCTGCCCGTGCGCCATGACGACGAGGGGCGCACGCGCTGCGAGCGACGCGGCGACGGCGGCGAGCCCGGCCGGCACGAGGAAGTGCGCGAACACCACGTCGGGCCGGTGCCGGCGCGCGAGCCGCACCGCGTCGCGCAGCAGCCGCGCGTCGCCGGCGCGTCCCGCGCCGCGGTGGTCGATCACCGCGCGGTCGACGGTGTGCCCGCGAGCCTCGAGCTCGCGCACGACCTGCGCGACGAAGACGCCGAGGTCCGGGTCCGCGGCGCTCGGCCAGAACTGCGAGACCAGCAGGATCCGCAGGCTCCGGCCTTCGGCCGGAGGGCCCTCCGGGGACGCCGGCACGATCAGGCCACCGGCGTCGCGCCGGCCATCGCGGCGAGCCAGACCTGGCGGCGCTCCTCGGCGGTCGCCGCCTCGTCCACCTCGTCGACGATCGCCGCGGTGTCGTCGGTGGCGCTCCAGCCGCGGATCGCGGCCGCACCCTGCACGAGCTCCTCGCCGAGCTCCTCGCCCGGCCCGGTCAGCACCTCGCGCATCGTCTCACCCGGCCGGACGCCCGCGATGTGGATCTGCGACTCGCCGACGCCGGCCTGGCGCCAGATCCGCTCGGCGACGAGGCCGATCTCGAGCTCGATCGGGTCCGCTGCGGTGACGAGCCGCTCGCCCGCTCCCGCCGCGAGCGCGCCGTGCGCGACGAGCGACGCGGCGTGGGCCATCGTGATCCAGTATCGCGCCATCGTCGGGTCGGTCAGCGTCAGCGGGACGCCGGCGCGCGCCTGGCGCAGCCACAGCTCGGTCGCCGACCCCGCGCTGCCGAGGACGTTGACGAGCCGCACCGCCGTCCGGCCCGATCCCGTGCGCTCGGCGGCCAGCCACGTCAGCCCCTCCATGAGGCGCTTCGTGCGGCCGTAGAGGTTCTTCGCGAGCGCGGCCTTGTCGGTCGATGCGACGACGACCGACGCGGCGCCGGCCTGCTCGGCGGCGCGCAGGACGTTCCACGACCCGTCGAGGTTGGTCGCGGCGAACTCGACCGGATAGCGCTCGGCCCAGTCGACGTGCTTGTACGCGGCGAGGTGGAAGACGAGGTGGGGCCGGGCGCGTGCGGTCTCCTCCTCGAGGCGGCTGCGGTCGCGCACGTCGCACAGGACGTGCTCGAAGCGCGCGAGGCGCAGCGCGCCCTTCGCGTGGCGGTCGGCGGTGAGCGCGGCCTCGTGCGCGTCGATCACGGTGACGAGCTCCGGGCCCAGCGAGGCGAGCAGCGCGGTGAGCGACCGGCCGATCGAGCCCGCGCCGCCGGTGACGAGGACGCGCCGCCCCTCGACCTGCGCGGCCAGGCCGAGCACGTCGGGGACGGGATCGCGGCGGCCGATGACCGCCTGCCAGTCGAGCGTCTCCGGCGGCAGCCGGCGCGGCGGCTGCTGCCAGGTCTGCGACGGCAGTCGCAGCGCGCGCTCGACCTCGCGGTAGCCGGCCTTGATGTTCGGCGAGACGCCGTGGTCGGGCTCGTTGATCTCGGCGACGACGTACGGGACCAGCTGGCCGATGCGGGCGACGACCGGGTCGAGGTCGAGGTCGCCGGTCTCGTAGGTCAGGCCCTCGCCGAGGATCCCGGTCGCGTTGGAGACGTGCGCGACCTGCGCGTTCGGGCCGAGCTCCTCGACGTAGCGCTCGAGCTCCAGGCCCTCGTCGCCGGTCAGCCCGAACAGCGTCGGGTACGCGGCGGCGAACGAGCGAAAGAGCGCGGCGTGCGACGTGTCGAGCGTGAAGCCGAGCGCGGGAACCCGCTCGCGCCAGGCGAGCAGGTCGCGCCAGTGGCCCCCGATCGGCGTGTAGAACGCGCCTCCGGTGCGCATCCGCAGGACGGGCGGGACGTTCTCGATCAGCGGCGCGACGCCGTGGATCTCGCACGTCGCGGCGAAGTGGTCGAGGAAGTCCTGGATCGCGCGCTCGTCGATCGGCCGGCCGCGGCGGAAGTCGTGCGGCGTCTGCGGGATGTAGAGGTGGATCGTGAGGACCGGCGAGCCGATCGCGGCGGCGAACCGCGCGCTGCGCTCGATCCCCTCCTTCGCCTCGGCGTCGAGGCGGTCGACGCGGACGTGCTCGCCGCTCGGCCATGACACCGGCGACTCGGCGAGCAGGGTCCAGCCGTCCGGGACGCGGTCGGTGACGGCGCGGATCGCGGCGTCCAGCGCGTCGTCGTCGGCCACGTGGCGCGGGAGCAGCGCGAGCTCCATGCCGGCCCACGGCCCGCCCTCGAGCCGCTCCGCGACCTGGTCAGGCTCGGGCGCGGCCTTGAGCAGCGGGATGGAGGCGAAGCCAGTCGACATACGAGGCGACCGCTTCGTGGAGCGGCCGGGCGGCCAACTCTAGTCGCGGCGCGTCCGGAGGAAGGGGGTGGCTGTCGTTCTCGCCGGGCGGGAGCTCGCCGCCGGTCAGCTCGATCGGCACGCCGGAGCCGACGGTCTCGACGACGAGCCGAGCGGCATCCTCGAGAGGCGTGTCGACCCCACTCCCTGCGTACAGCACGTCAGGGGGGTCTGACCCTTTCTGTTTCACCGGGAGAAGTTCCAGGCCGTCGATCAGGTCGTCGACGTAGAGGAAGTCGCGGGTTCGACGCGGATCTCCCGGGATCGTGATCGGGCGCCCGTCGATCGCTCTTGCCGCGAAGGCCGCGATCGCTCCCGTCGCTCCCTCCCACGAGACCTGGCCGGGGCCGAACACCGAGGCGAGGCGGACGATCGCGCTCCGCGCCGGGTGCAGTTCGCACGCGCGCTCGCCGAGGCGCTTGGAGATCGCGTACGGGTCGGCGGCGTCGCGGGCGGTCGAGGGGTAGACGAGCAGCGCGTCGTGCTCGGCGCACCCCTCGAGCAGGTTGAGCGTCGTGCCCGCGTTCTCGCGGACCGCGCGGGCGGGATCGGCGCGCGACCGGGCCGGGTCGGGCACGCCCGCGAAGTGCAGCACCGCGTCGCAGCCCTCGACGTGCGCGCGCGCCTGCGGATCGCCCGCGTCGCACTCGACGGCGTCGAGCCCTTGCGCCGCCGCGCGCTCCTTCGCGCCCGGGCGCGCCAGCGCGACGACCGCGTGGCCGCGCTCGCGTAGGACGACCGTCGTGCGCCACCCGAGGTAGCCCGTCGCGCCGGTGACGAGGAACCGCATCAGGCCAGGTACTCCGCGACGGAGTGGTGGTAGGCGAACGGGCTCTCGACGGTCCACGTCGCGCCGCCCGCCGGCTGTCGGTGCTCGGCCAGTGCCGCGACGTCGCCGACCGTGATCGTCTCCGCCGCGACGTTCGCGACCTCGTCGGTGGCCTCGTGGAAGATCCGCGCGGCGTCCTCGACGTGGACGACGCCGATCGTCGCGTGGCCGCCGTCGTCGAGCGTCAGCCGCTCGCCCGCCGCGGCCAGCTTGCGGAACTTGTCGACGACCGTGACCGACTCGGGCCGGTCGTGCTCGATCGGCGACGGGCCGTAGACGATGCCGAGCCGCAGCAGCGAGAGCGGGAGCTCGCGACGGCGCGCCTCCATCTTCAGCACGAGCTCGGCGTAGATCTTCGAGAGGTGCGACAGGTCGCCCTGCTCGCCGTAGGGCCGGTCGGCGCCGACGGCGCCGGTGAGCCCGCCGCCGTAGACGTGCAGCGACGAGGCGTAGACGATCGGCGACGTCGCGGCCTGCGCGACGAGTCGGGCGCCGACGAGGTTCGTCTGCTCGGTGTAGTCGGGGTCCGAGAACGACAGCGGGCGGCTGGCCTGGGCGGCGGTGAAGATCACCCGGTCGAACGGCTGGGCGAACAGCGCCTCGACCTGGTCGGCGAACCGGATGTCGCAGTCGACGACCCGCGCGCCCTCGACCGCCTCGGCCTGCGCGCGCTCGGTGGCGAACCAGTTGTCGGCGAGCGTGACGTCCTCGTCCGCCGCGATCGCGCGCTCGGCGATCGCCGCGCCGAGGTACCCGGCACCGAGGATGAGCAGGCTGCGCGGCATAGGCCGGGAGCCTATGACGCGACCCTTCGATACGACTCGCGGGGTCGTCGGGACCACCGGTGTGGCGCAACCGCGCACGCTCAGCGGAGCGGTGCCGAGTCGTGTCCGAGACGGCTGTCGGCGGGGGTACTGAGGCGTTCGTGAAGGACACGCTCGACATCGGCATCGTCGCCTCCGCGCGGCATCCGATCCGTGAGCCGTTCGCCGGCGGGCTCGAGATGCAGACGCACGCGCTGGCGCGGCGTCTGCGTGCGCGTGGCCACACCGTGACCGTGTACGCGTCCGCGTGCTCGGACCCCGAGCTCGGCGTCGAGCCGGTCTGCGAGGAGGCGAGCCTGCTCGACCTCTCCGAGGCCGCCGCGCAGGACCCGAGCATGGTCGCCCGGCGCTTCCTCGACGAGCACCACGCGTACCTGCACCTGATGCTGCGGCTCGGCGGGCGCGGCCACGACGTCGTGCAGAACAACTCGGTCCACTACCTGCCGATGGCGATGGCGTCGGCGGTGGCGACGCCGATGGTCACCACGTTGCACACCCCGCCTACGCCGTGGCTGGAGAGCGGCCTGCAGTCGCGCGCGGAGGAGTCGGGCGTGTTCGTGTCGGTGTCGGAGACCAACGCGCGGGCGTGGCGCCGCAGCGTCGACGTGGATCGCGTCGTGCCGAACGGCATCGACCTCGAGCGCTGGCGCTTCGGCTTGTGCGCCGACGCCGGCCGTGCCGTGTGGACCGGGCGCATCGTGCCCGAGAAGGGCGCGCACCTCGCGGTCGCCGCGGCCCACGCGGCCGGCCTGGCCGTCGACGTCGCCGGCCCCGTGCACGACGAGCGCTACTTCGA
>CADCVT010000036.1 GCA_902806215.1 uncultured Solirubrobacteraceae bacterium
AGGTCGGGCAGCACGACGCGGAAGCGGTCTGAGAGCTGCTCGACGACCGGCACGAACTCGCGGTGCGACAGCAGCCCCGAGTGCAGGATCGCCAGCCCGGGCCCGGTGCCCGCCTCGCGGTACGCCACGCGCGCGCCGTCGGGCGCGTGGAACAGCCGGAGCCTCATCCGCGCGCTTCGCCGGCCTTCAGACCTTCGGTGACCGCCCGCAGCGCGGCCGGCGTCGCGGCGTCGGGATCGAGCGCCGCGGACCGCTCGAGCCGCCGGACGAGCTCGGCCTGGACCGCTGTGGCCGCCCCGGCGCCGCGCCGCGCGGCGCCCACCAGGAAGCCCAGCTCGAGCGCCGCGCGCTCGTCGTTCGTCGCCCGGTCCTCGAGCTGCTCCGCGGCGGCGGTGACCTCGAGGCCGACGTTCTGGAGGTCGGCTTCGGACGTCGCGCCGTCGATGCACGCGCTCAGCGGCGTCCCGTCGCCCAAGCGAGCCTCCTTCGGCGCGCCGCGCAGCGCCTGCACGAACGGCCCGGGACCCTCGGTGCACGCCGGGCTCAACGGCGCGTCGCCGCCGTCGGACGGGCCGCAGCCGGCGGCTGCCGCGACGGCGACGAGGAGGGCAAGGCGTCTCATCGGCCTAGATTCTTGCGGTGCTTCGGTCGCCGTACGACAGGGAGATCCTCACGCTGGCGGTCCCGGCCCTCGGCGCGCTGGCCGCCGAGCCGCTCCCCGCGCTGGCCGACACGGCGATCATCGGCCACCTCGGCACGACCGAGCTGGCCGCGCTCGCGCTCGCGTTCGCCGTCATCACCACCATCTTCGCGCTCTTCATCTTCCTCACGTACGGAACCACGGCGCAGGTGGCGCGCCTGCACGGCGCGGGCGAGCAGGAACGCGCCGGAGCACTGGCCGCCCAGGGGCTCTGGGTCGGGATGATCATGGGCACCAGCCTCGCGATCGTCGTCGCGGTGTTCGCCCACCCGCTCGTCACGCTGCTCGGCGGCGAGGGCGAGGCCGCCGACCTCGCCGCGCGCTACCTGCGGATCGCCGCCATCGGCATGCCCGGCTTCTTCGCCGTGCTCGCAGGCCAGGGCTATCTGCGGGGGATCTCCGACCTGAAGACGCCGCTGATCATCCTGCTGGCCGGCAACGTCCTGAACGTCGTGCTCAACGTCGTGCTCGTGTACCCCGCCGGGCTCGGGCTCGACGGCAGCGCGATCGGCACGGTCATCGCGCAGCTCGCGATGGGCGCCGCGTTCGTCACGCTCATGCTCCGCGCCCCCGCCGCGACGCGCCGGCCGAGCTGGCGGCTCATGAAGCCGCTCCTGCGCACCGGCGGCGACCTCATGGTGCGCACCGGCGCGCTCGTCGGCTCGTTCCTCGTCGCGAGCGCGGTGCTCGCGCGCATCGGCGAGGCGTCGCTCGGCGCGCACCAGATCGCGTTCCAGCTCTTCGTGTTCCTCGCGCTCGTCATGGACGCGATCGCGATCGCCGGGCAGGTGCTCGTCGGCCGCATGCTCGGGTCGCGCAACGCCGACGACGCGTTCGCCGCCGCGCGCCGGATGATCGAGCTGAGCGTCCTCGCGGGCCTCGTCATCGGCGCGATCCTCCTCGCGCTCACGAGCGTCATCCCGAGCTTCTTCACCGACGACCCCGCCGTCATCGAGCGGGCGGAGACGATCTGGCCGCTGTTCGCGCTCATGCAGCCGCTGGGTGGCGCGGTGTTCGCGCTCGACGGGATCCTCATCGGCGCCGGGGACACGCGCTACCTCGCGATCTCGATGCTCGTCGCGGGGTTCGGCGTCTACGCGCCGATCGCGATCGCGTCGCTGCACTTCGACTGGGGGATCACCGGCGTGTGGATCGGCCTGATCGCGCTGATGGTCGCCCGGCTGGTCCCCCTCATGGTCCGGTTCCGCGGCCGCCGCTGGGCCGTGATCGGCACGACCTAGGAGGCGTGCGGATCCGGCACGGGGCGCCCGTGCCGCACGAGCGCGTTCTCGATCTCCTCGACGACCTTCTCGACCACGTAGACGCGCGCGTACTTCTTCGAGTCGCCCGGCACGACGTGCCAGTGGCCGAGCTCGTGCTCGGTGCGCTCGATCATCTCCTCGATCGCGTCCTCGTACTCGCGCCGCTTCTCCCGGTTGCGCCAGTCCTCGTCGGTGAGCTTCCACGTCTTCAGCGGGTCGTCGCGACGGCTCTCGAACCGCTTGAGCTGCTCCTCGTCGGAGACGTGCATCCAGAACTTCACGATGAGCATGCCCTCCGCGGCGAGGGTCCGCTCGAACTCGAGGATCTCGTCGTAGCCGCGCCGCCACTGCTCCTCGGTGGCGAACCCCTCGACGCGCTCGACGAGCACGCGCCCGTAGTACGAGCGGTCGAAGACGGCCATGCCGCCCCAGCCCGGGAGCTTCGGCCAGAACCGCCACAGGAAGTGGTGGCGCTTCTCGTCGTGGGTCGGCGCCGCGAAGGACACGACGCGCACGTGCCGGACGTCGATCTCGGCGAGCAGGCGCTTGATCGCGCCGCCCTTGCCGGAGGCGTCCCAGCCCTCGAACACGCAGAGCACGGGCGGGCCGAGCTCTCCGTCTCCGGTCAGGCCGGCGCAGTACAGCCGCAGCTGCGTGAGCCGCGTCTGGGCGGCGGCGAGTCGCTCCTCGTACTCCGCGCGCTTGAGCTTGAGGGAGAGATCTACCTCGGCCAGTCGTCCCATGTGCCGTGAAACCTATGCAAAGCAGGCCGTGGGCTCCGCAGTTGCCCCAAGTTGTCGAACTCTGTGCACATGAGCCCCAACCGTGCTTCCTCGCGCCTCGGGTTGTCGACGTCCGAGGCGGCCCGCCATCTCGGCGTCTCGCTGTCGACCGTCCGCCGCTGGTCCGACAGCGGTCACCTGGTCGGCTACCGCACCCCCGGCGGACAGCGCCGGTTCACCGTCGAGCAGCTCGACGAGTTCCTCGCGTCGCTCTCCTCCTCGGGCGAGCGGCGTCGGCAGTCCGTGGCGTAATCCCTGCAACTGGGCGAGATCTTGCCGTTTGCATCAGCCTTTGCGGTTGTTGCGCAAACCTCCCCAAACGGCGATACCTCTCGCCATGAGCGCGATCCGCACGAACGCCGCCGCCGCCATGTTGGGCGTCTCGCCCAACACGCTCCGGAGTTGGGAGCGGCGCTTCGGCTTTCCGTCGCCGAAGCGCTCGCAGGGCGGCCACCGGCAGTTCGAGCTGACCGAGATCGAGTCGCTGCGCCAGGCGCTCGAGGAGACCCACAACGTCTCGTCCGCGATCTCCGTCGCCCGCGAGCGCGGCAGCGGCCCCGCGTCGCCGGTCCGCCTGCGCTCGATGCTCGCCCGCTTCGACGAGGACGCCGCCGACCGGCTGCTCGAGGAGTCGATCGCCGTGCGGTCCGTGGAGCGGACCGTCGAGGAGATCCTCCTTCCGGCGATCAGCGCTCTGCACGACTCGCCCGACGAGACGTCGCCGGAGTACGGCTTCGGCTGGCGCTGGGCCACCGGCTGGCTGTCGGCGCAGATGCGCACGGCGCCGCCCGCCCACCGCTCCGAGAGCGTGCTGCTCATCGACGCCTCGCGCCCGCTCGCGCTCGACGGCCTGCACGCGCAGGCGCTCGAGCTCGTCGTGCGCCGCGCCGGCGTCCGCGTCCTCTCGCTGCCCGTCGACCTCGACCCGCTGCGGATCGGACGCGCGCTCGCCGCGCTCACGCCCCGTGCCGTCGTGCTCGTCGGCCGCGGCGCGTCGCTCGACCTGCTCGGCCGCCTCGTGTACGCGGCGCGCCGCACAAGCGAGGCCGTCGTCGTCTACGACTACCGCGGCGCGCTGCCGGAAACCGGGGCGAGCACGGTGCCGCGCTTGGGAGAGCGTCCCCTGGCCGCACGCGCGAAGCTCCTCGCCGACCTGGAAGAGCGAGCCCGCAACCCACAGTCCGCGCTCGGCTGAGACCCGCGAACGTACGCGCAGCCGGGCTATAGCCCGGCATGACGTACGTTCGGCGACGTCGAAGTGTCCGAACGTGCGGGTACTTTTCGCGCCGTGCTCGTGCCCGGCGACCCGCTGGCCCACCGTGCGCTGGACTCGCTCCTGCGTGCGGAAGCGAGCGTCCGCCGCCGTCTCTCCGCCGACCTCGAGCGCGAGGGCCTCAGCGCGAGCGGGTTCAGCGTCCTCGTCGTCCTCGCGACCGCCGGTGGCGAGCTCGAGCTGCGCGCCCTGCGGCTGCGCCTGCGGACGTCGAAGGCCAACGCGACGGAGATCGTCACGACGCTCGTCAACCGCGGCATGGTCGTCCGCAGCCGGCTCGAGCACGACCGCCGTGCCGCGACGGTCCGGCTGACGCCGCTCGGGCAGGAGCTCGTCGACCGCCTGTTCCCGGAGCACACCGAGCGGGTCGCGGCGACGTTCGCCGTCCTCGACGAGGACGAGAAGCGCACGTTCACCGAGATCTGTCGGAAGCTCGCGGCCTGAGCTCAAGGTCCCTTCGGCGCCCGCCGAGGTGCCCCACATGGACAACTCCGTCGCGATCCAGCTGCAGGCGATGCAGCTGAACTACGCCCGCGAGACGATCTCGCAGACGCAGGCCGAGCAGCCGGCTGCTCTCGTGCAGCCGGGCCAGACCGGGTTCCAGCCGGTGCCCGACGTGATCCTCGACCTCTCGGTCGCGGCCCAGCGCCTCATCGGCTAGACGCGCGGACCGCCCGCGCGGTCGTCCACACCGCGGCGACGTCGTTCGATCCCGCGGCAAGCGCGAGCTGCCGCACCCTCTCGCCCGGCGCGCTCAGCGTCCGGCGCGCGCCGCGCTGCTCGCGGCCGTCGACGACCCGCACGATCACGCGACCGCCGGTGATCCAGCCGAAGTGCGCCGCGCCGCGTCCGTCGAGGCTCACGGTGTAGTCAGCGACGCGCTCGCCGCTGCGGGTGAGCGCGCGTACGGCGCCGGTCCGGACGTCCGCGATACGGAGCGTCCCGGGTGACGTGAGCGACGGTCGGGTCGTCGTGACGAAGGCGGCGAGGACGGTGCCGTCGGACTTCGGCAGGAGCGAGACGCGGCTCGGCTGGCCGCCCGCCGCGATCTCGACGGGGTCGCCGAACTCGCCGCCGCGCGGGCGCTCGGACACGACGACCCGGCCGCGTCCGTCCGGCGAGGCCTCCGACCACGCGACGAGCGTCCGGCCGTCGTCGGTCACCGCGACGGACGGGCCGACGGGCAGCGAAGGCGCGACCGGCTCGCGCATCCGCGCGATCTCCACGAGCCGCGGCGAGCCCGGCCGCTGCTCGGCGACCATCAGCTCGGGCTGGCCGTCGCCCGCGCGCCGACGCGTGTACGCGGCGAGCAGGCCGCCGCCGCGCGTCGTCGTGACGTCGAGGTCGATCAGGTTCTCGAACGGGTAACGCAGCGTCCCCGCAAAGGCGCCGCTGCTGCGAGGGATGCCGATCTGCAGCTCGGGATCGCGCTCGCCGAGCTGCCAAGCGAGCACGGTCGGCACCGTGCCGCCGACGAACGTCGGCCCGAACGCCTGACGTCCCTTCGGCGACAGTCGCGAGATGAGCGAGAGCCGGCCGGTGCGGCGTGACACGCGGCGGGTCTCGACGCGGCCGTTCCGGGTCCACGCGACGACCGCGCCGTTCGACGTGGTGGCGACCTCGGGCGTCCGCAGGCGCTGCGTGCGCGACCGTG
>CADCVT010000037.1 GCA_902806215.1 uncultured Solirubrobacteraceae bacterium
GGCGGCGAGCGCGGCGAGAAGGAGCGTGCGATTCATGATGTGAGCGGGGCGATCGTATTCGAGTTACCCGCGGTCGAGGCGGCGCGAGCGCGCCAATGCGCGGCGATCGGCATGACGATCGCCGCGATGGTCGCCAGCGAGCCGAGGAGCAGCAGCGGGATCTGCCAGTCCCAGTCGACCGCGGCCCCGTAGGCGATCGATTTGTTGATCGCGTGGAGCGCCATGCAGACGTAGAGCGATCCGGTCCACTGGTAGAGCAGGCAGAAGGCCACGCCGAGGACCGCGAGCGGCGGCAGGGCGAGCGCCTCGGCGGACAGGCCATGGATCAGCCCGAAGATCGTGCCGGTGAGCAGCGCCGCCGGGATCACGCCGCGCCAGTTGCGCAGCGCGCGGTACATGAACCCGCGGAAGAAGAGCTCCTCGCCGATCGGCGCGGCGACGCAGACGACGAGCGCGCCGAAGGCGATCGCGACGGCCTGCTTCTCGATCCCGAGCCCCTCGAGCTGGTCCTCGGCGCCCTCGAGGTCGACCAGCTGCGTGTAGATCCCAGCCAGCACGATGTAGCCGAAGAACACGGCGACGATCAGCCCGATCGCGCGCCAGATGCCCTTCGGCGGGCGGCGCAGCCCGTACGACGCCGGGGTGACCGGGCCCGCGAGGCGTCCGAACCCGATCGCCGCCGCGATGAACGCCGCCTGCAGCAGGACGCCCGCGGGCAGCGTCAGGCCCGGCGGTGGGTCCGAGGCCTTGTAGTCCAGGCCGAAGGCGGCGGCGCCGAGCAGGACGAGCGCCTGTCCGAGGAAGCCGAGGAACATGGCCGCCACGAGCGCGACGAGCGCCGACCACGGGAGCCAGTTGTCCTCGGTCCTCGGCGGAGGCGGGGCCGGGCGCTCCGGCTGGATATCCCAGGTCGGCGAGAGGCTCAAGGTGCCGACGAGGCTACTCAGCGTCGTGATCGTCCTCGTGCCGTCTGTCGGCGCGGGCGTGCCGTCGCGGACGATCAGCACGGGCTCGATCCCGGCCGCGCGTGCGCCGGCGACGTCCGCCTCGGGCGAGTCGCCGACGTGGACCGCGTCCTGCGGCCCGGCGCCGACCCGCTCCACGGCCGCGGCGAAGATCGAGGGGTCGGGCTTCGCGGCGCCGTGCTCGGCCGACGTGAGCACCGCGTCGACGAACGGCGCGAGGCCGGTCCGGTCGAGCACCTCGTGCAGCGACACGTCCCAGTTGCTGACCACGACGAGCGTCGCGCCGCGCGAGCGCAGCTCGGCCAGCGCCGCGGCGGCCTCGGGGTACGCGCGGAAGCGCAGCGCGCCGAGCAGGGCCTCCTGGAGGTCGACGATGCCGCGCGCGTGCGGCGGCAGCGCATCCCGCAGGACCTCGGTACAGCGGCCGCGCAGGGCTTCGAGCCCGGTGGCGTCGGACGCCTCGTCGAGGTGTGCGCGGTAGTAGGCGATCTCCGCGCCGATCGCCCGCGACGCCTCCTCCTCGGTCACGGCCACCCCGCGCGCGGCGAGCTCCTCGACGAGCGCCGGCGCGGGCGGCGGCAGCTCGACGAGGGTGCCAAGCGCGTCCAAGAGCACCACGCGCGGAGAAATTGCCCCCCGGGCAATTCCTCCAGCGAGTTCGCCCCCTGGGCGAATCTCGCCGTTCACGCCACCCAGTTCCAGGTCGACACGAGGCCGCTGACGACGGCCAGGCAGACGAGGAAGCCCCCGACGACGACGGAGCGGGCCGTCGCGCTGCGCCGCTCGACGAGCCACAGCGCGAGCCACAGGTGCAGCGGCCACAGCACCGCCACGAACCGCGGGAGCGACATGAGCGGGTGCCCGTCGACCGGCCACGACAGCGGCAGCGCCAGCGCGGTCACGGCGAACAGCCAGTACGCCGCGGGCAGGCGGCGGACCGCTCCCACGAGCGCGAGGAGCGTCCCGGCGAGCACGACCAGCAGCACGGGGTTGAGCGCCGCGGGGTCGAACGGCTCGGTCGGCCGGGCGTCGCCGCTGAGCAGCGCCGCGACGCCGTCCCAGGCCGCGCCGACGGCGTCGGGGATCGCGCCGAGCGGCCCGGCGAACGAGCGGTCCCACGCCTCCTGCGCGCGGAACGGCCCGAACGCGTCCTGCCCCGACGCGCCGAGGACGAGGCAGAACGCCGCGAGGCCGAACGGCACGGCCGCGAGCGCCCATCCGTCGCGCGGGCGCCCCGCCTGCCACCAGAGGACGACGAGCGGCACGAGCAGGAGCACGCCGATGCTGCGGGTCGCCGCGGCGAGCATCCCGGCCGTCGCCGCGAGCATCCAGCGGTCGGTCCGCGCGGCGTACACCGCGGCGACCGACAGCATCAAGAAGAGCGCCTCGCTGTAGACCGCGCTCAGCCACAGCGACCCCGGGAACGCCGCCACGAGCAGGACCGTGAGCCCCGCGACCTCGCGGTCGTGGTCGAGCGAGACGAGCCGGTGCAGCAGCACGAGGCCCGCGAGCAGGCAGCCGAACGAGACGGCCAGGCCACCGAGGAGTGCACCGCCGCTGACGAAGCCCACGACGTCGGCCAGCAGCGGATACAGCGGGAAGAACGCCGCGCGCTGCTCGTCGTAGCCCGACCGGGCGATCTCGAGGAACCACACGCTGTCCCAGCGCGCGGCGGGCGCGACCAGCGCGTCGCCGAGCTCGCCGAACGGCCGGGTCAGCCCGTCGCCGTCGAAGGCGACCGCGTTGTCGTCGCGGATGCCGAAGCCCGCGACCGCGAGGAGCCCGGCGATCCACACCACCGCCCGCGTCGTCCAGACCGCCCGCCAGGCGTCGGCGATCGCGGGGTCGGCGGCCGCCCGCGAGCGAGCGGTCGCGCGCAGGGCTTGGCTACGGTCAGCTGCCATGTCGGACCTGCGACCTACCCAGGTGGCCGAGTCGTTCTTCCAGCGCTGGGACCATCAGCTCACCGCGCTCGGGACCGTCGTGCTCGTGCTCGTCGTGGTGTTCGTCGTCGACCGGGCGTTCAAGCGCCGCGGCCGCGCGCTCGCCCGCCGGGTGACCGGCGGCGAGGACCTCGACCCGGTCCTCGAGACGCGCCTCCGGTTCGTCCGGCGCCTGGTCGAGGCGGTGATCATCGTGATCGGGCTGATGATCGCGCTGTCGCAGTTCACGGCGCTCGACCGGTTCGCCGCGAGCATCCTCGCCTCGAGCGCGCTCGTCGCGGCGGTCGTCGGCTTCGCGGCGCAGCAGACGATCGGCAACGTCATCGCGGGCGTGATGCTGGCCGTGACGCAGCCGATCCGGATCGGCGACCGGGTGACCTTCGAGGATCACAGCGGCGTGGTCGAGGACATCCGGCTGACGCACACGTTCCTCCAGACGGGAGGGGACGCTCGGATCATCGTCCCGAACGGGAAGCTGGCGGGGACGGTCGTACGCAACGACTCCATCGTGACGGAGACGGTCGCGGTCGAGGTCGAGGTGTGGCTCGCCAACGAGGCCGACGAGCTGCGCGCGCTCGAGGTCGTCGAGGCGGCCGTGCCGGGGACGCAGGCGACGATCAAGGCGATCACCTTCGAGGGCACGACCCTGGCGGTGACGGGCGAGCCGTCGTCGCCGGTCGAGCGCGCGACGCGCGAGGCGGACCTCCGGCGGGCGGTCGCCCAGGCGTTGCGCACTGCGTCGCTTCGGTGACAACTTCGTCACGCAAGAGCCCTTCCCGGCGGAGGATCGCCCGGCGGCTGCCAGAATGGGGAGCTGAATGTCCCGGCACGCCCGTCTACGGCGCCGGCGGGCGCACAAGAGCGCCGGCCCGGCCTTCCTCATCCTCGCCCTCATCGCCACCGCGCTGGCGATCGGCGGCCTGGGCACCGTCGGGTACGTCATCGGCCTCGCCTCGACCGCTCCCGAGCTCGACGAGCTCAAGGCCGTCGACCAGGGCGCGTCGTCGGTCGTGTACGCCGCCAACGGCGAGAAGCTGGGCTTCATCCAGTACGACATCCTGCGCACGCCGATCAACGGGTCGGACATCCCGCAGACGCTCAAGGACGCGACGGTCGCGATCGAGGACGAGCGCTTCTACGAGCACAAGGGCGTCGACGCCGAGGGCGTCGTGCGCGCGGCGATCAAGAACATCGAGTCGGGCAAGACGGTCGAGGGCGGCTCGACCCTGACGATGCAGCTGGTCCGCACGCTCTACATCACCAAGGAGCGGACGTTCAAGCGCAAGCTGCACGAGGCCAAGCTCGCCGAGGAGCTCGAGAACCGCGAGAGCAAGCAGTGGATCCTCAGGACCTACCTCAACAACGCGCCCTACGGCACCGTCGGCGGGCAGACCGCGGTCGGCGTCCAGGCCGCGGCGCGCGTGTTCTTCGACAAGCCCGCCAAGCGGCTCGAGCTGCACGAGGCCGCGCTCCTCGCCGGCCTGCCCCAGGCGCCGTCGGACTACAACCCGTTCTACGAGGAGTCCAAGGCGCTGCGGCGTCGCAACCAGGTCCTCGACAAGATGGCCGAGCTGCGGATGGTCACCGCGAGCGAGGCCGCCGCCGCGCGCGAGAAGCCGCTCGGCGTGGAGGGCAGCCGGTACTACACGGCGCGCCGCGAGAGCTACTTCTTCGACTACGTCAAGCAGCGCCTCATCAACAAGTACGGCATCGACGAGGTCCGCCAGGGCGGGATGAGCATCTACACGACGATCGACCTCGAGATGCAGCGCAAGGCCCGCGACGCGATTCAGTCGGTGCTGAGCTTCCCGAACGCGCCGAAGTCGGCGATCGTCACCGTCAACCCGGGCAACGGGCACATCCTCGCGATGGCCTCGTCGGCGTCCTACGCGCAGACGAAGTTCAACCTCGCCGCGCAGGGCAAGCGCCAGCCGGGCTCGACGTTCAAGATCATGGGCCTCATGGCGGCGCTGCAGCGCGGCGTCTCGCCCGAGGGCACGTCGTACACGTCCAAGCCGCTGAAGTTCAACGACCCGAAGTACGGGCCGATCGAGACCAAGACGTACGACAACACGTACGGCGGGCGGATGAACCTCGTCAGCGCGACGACGAAGTCCGACAACTCGGTCTACATGCAGCTCGGCCTCGACCTCGGCCCCGACGCGGTGAAGGAAGCGGCCCGGAAGATGGGCGTCAAGTCCAAGCTCAACGGCTACCCGGCGGAGATCCTCGGCGGCCTCGAGCGCGGCGTCTCCCCGCTCGAGATGGCCAACGCCTACGCCACGATCGCGTCGGGCGGCATGCGCAACGAGCCGGTCGCGATCACCAAGGTCCGCCTCCGCGACGGGACGATCAAGAAGGAGCTCGGCAAGCCGAAGCGCACGCGCCAGTTCACCGAGGGCGTCACCGCTAAGGCCACGGAGCTTCTCGTCAAGAACGTCCAGGCCGGCACCGGCACCAAGGCGCAGACCGGCTGCCCGACGGCCGGCAAGACCGGCACGACGGACAACCACACCGACGCCTGGTTCGTCGGGTTCACGAACAACCTCGCGACGTCGGTCTGGGTCGGCTTCCCGACCAAGCGCGTCGAGATGTACCCGCCGGTCACGCCGATCTCGGTCGCCGGCGGCACGTACCCGTCGGAGATCTTCGGCCGCTACATGAAGGGCGTCAAGCGCGGCTGCAGCGGCTTCAAGAAGCCCAAGACGCCGTTCCAGGCCGCGCCGTTCTTCGGCAAGTACGCGACGACCGGCGCGCCCGCCGGCGGCGAGAAGGGCTACGACCAGAACGGCCAGTACCAGCAGGGCGGCAGTGGGTCCGGCGCGTACGTCCCCGATCCGCGCGGCGGCACCGACGGCGGCGGCAGCGGCAACGGCAACGGCGGCGCGAACGGCGACGGTGGCAACGACGGCGGCGGGAACACCGCGGGCGGCAACAACGGCAACGGAGGCGGCGGCTACGACCCCGACCTCTACGAGACACCGCCCCAGGCCGCGCCCGCGACGCCGACGCCGCCCGCCGCGCCCGGCGGCGGCGGCGGCGAGCCGGCCGCACC
>CADCVT010000038.1 GCA_902806215.1 uncultured Solirubrobacteraceae bacterium
ACCGGGTTGATCGCGTTGCGGATGAGGTCGGCGGCGCGCAGGAGCTCGCGCGCGCCGGGTTCGGGCTGGGTGATCTTGCGCCGCTGGAGCGGCTCGGCGTCGAGCTCCATCGCCATGACGTCCTCGGGCAGCTCGAGGTGCGTGGCCCCGGGCTTCTCGGACTCGGCGACCTTGAACGCCTTGCGCACGACCTCGGGGATGATCTCCGGGCTCGTGACGCGGGCGTTCCACTTGGTGATCGGCCGCATCACCTCGACGAGGTCGACGTACTGATGCGACTCCTTGTGCATGCGCTCGACGTCGGCCTGGCCGGTCAGCGCGACGAGCGGCGCGCGGTCGAGGAACGCGTCGGCGACGGGATGGACGAGGTTGAGCGCGCCAGGTCCGAGCGTGCCGAGGCAGACGCCGGCGCGCCCGGTCAGCCGGCCGTACATGTCGGCCATGAACGCGCCGCCCTGCTCGTGCCGGACGGGGATGAACGACACCGACGAGTCGGCCAGCGACTCGTTGAGGTCGAGCGTCTCCTCGCCCGGGATCCCGAAGACGTAGCGGACCTCCTCGGCCTCCAGGCACTCCACGAACACATCCGACGCACGACGAGCGCTCAAGTGACCGACCCCTTGTTTCCGATGCAGTCTTTACGTTGACTCAAGTTGGTACCGCAACTCTGCCCCGCAAGACGGGTCCCAATCGCCTGATGCGCCTTCGACTTCTCTCCGCCCTGGTCGCCGCGCTGCTCATCGTCCCTGCGACGGCGGGCGCGGCCGAACGCCTCGTCATCAAGGGGGGCGGCTTCGGCCATGGCGTGGGCATGAGCCAGTACGGCGCGATGGGGCAGGCCCAGCTCGGGCGCAACTACCGCCAGATCCTCGGCCACTACTACGCGCAGACCGCGATCCAGAAGCTCTCGTCGATCCCGACGGTCCGGGTGCTGCTGCAGGGCGGCCGGTCGAAGGTCACGTTCACGGGCGCGGCGCAGGCCGGCGACCGCAGGCTCCAGCCGGGCAAGGCCTACTCCGTCGTCGTCTCCGGCGGCGGCGTGGCGCTGCGGTCCTCGACCGGGCGCAAGCTCAAGGCCTTCGCGGCGCCGTTGCGCGTCGTCGGCCCTCGCGGCAACCCCGTGCGCCTCTCCGGCGGCCCGATGAGCGGCCAGTACCGCGGCGCGCTCGAGCTGCGCCCCGCGCGCCTCGGCGGGCTCAACGTCGTCAACGCGGTCGACCTCGAGAGCTACGTCCGCGGCGTCGTGGCCAAGGAGTCTCCGTCGTCGTGGCCGATCGAGGCGCTGAAGGCGCAGGCGATCGCGGCGCGCACGTACGCGATCACGACGAACAAGCCCGGCGAGGGCTTCGACCACTACCCCGACACGCGCTCGCAGGTCTACGCCGGCGTCGCGGGCGAGACGCCGTCGACCGACGCGGCCGTCGCGGGGACGCGCTCCGAGGTCGTCACGCACGGCGGGCGCCCGGTCGTCACGTACTTCTTCTCCACCAGCGGCGGGCGGACCGAGAACGTCGAGTTCGGGTTCGGCGGCGGGCTCCCCAAGCCCTGGCTGAAGTCGGTGGAGGACCCGTACGACAAGGTCTCGCCGCGCCACCGCTGGGACTTCTCGTTCACGCCCGGTCAGGCGAAGGCCAAGCTCGGCTCGCTCGTCAAGGGCTCGCTGAAGGAGATCAAGGTCGTCCAGCGCGGCGTCTCCCCTCGCGTGGTCAAGGCCGAGGTCATCGGCAGCAACGGGACGACCACGGTCGACGGCGCGACGCTTCGTCGCGAGTTCGGCCTCTACGACTCGTGGGCGTACTTCACGATCGTCGGCGCGCAGGCGAAGGCCGACGACGAGGAGGGCGACGAGCAGTCCGCCGGCCCGCCGGCCCGCGCCGCGAACGCGGCCTCGGACCTGGAGCGCTCCGGCACGATCTCCGGCCGTGTCCGTCCCGCCGAGCGCGGCACCGAGGTGCTCATCCAGCGCCGCAACGACGCGGGCCGCTGGACGACCGAGGTGCGCACGCACGTCGGCAAGCGTGGGCGCTTCAACGCGCACGTCGCCCGCGGCGGCGTCTACCGCGCCTTCGTGAAGGGCATCGCCTCGCCCATCACGCGGTTGCGCTAGCGGCACTCCGCACATAGCCTCCGGCCGCATGGCGACCATCGATGCGCGGTCCGTCGAGCTGCCCCCGGCACTCGAGTCCGCGACCCTCTGCGACGCGTTCTCGATCACGGCCTCCGAGCGGCCCGACCAGCCGGCGGTGCGCTCCTCGGACGGGCGCCTGGCGCTGACGTTCTCCGAGCTCGACCGGCACGCGCGCGGGTTCGCCGCGAAGCTCGCCGAGCTGGGCGTCGGCCACGGCGACACCGTCGGGATCATGCTCGTCAACCGGCCCGAGTTCTTCGTCGCCGACCTCGCGGCGATGCAGCGCGGCGCCATCCCGTTCTCGATCTACAACACGAGCGCGCCGGAGCAGATCACGTACCTGTTCGGCAACGCCGGCAACCGCGTCGTCGTCACCGAGGAGGCGTTCCTCCCGATGATCGAGGCCGCCGGCTTCGACGGGACCGTCGTCATGGTCGACGACGTGATGGGCCTCGACGGCGACGG
Organism: uncultured Solirubrobacteraceae bacterium; assembly: GCA_902806215.1. Taxonomy (GTDB): domain Bacteria; phylum Actinomycetota; class Thermoleophilia; order Solirubrobacterales; family Solirubrobacteraceae; genus CADCVT01. Next base: position 2,594 of record CADCVT010000038.1, read on the forward strand.
CTTCGAGCCCGAGAAGGTCAAGCCCGACGACGTGCTCACGCTCATCTACACGTCGGGCACCACCGGCCCGCCGAAGGGCGTGCAGCTCACGCACCGCAACCTGCTCACGGTCATCCGCGGGACGTGCGCGCTGTCGCCGGTCGACGTCGGCGGGCGGATCGTCTCGTTCCTCCCCGCCGCGCACATCGCCGACCGCTGGGGCACCTACTACCAGGGGCTCTGCGGGCTCGGGTTCAGCGTGACGACGGTGGAGGACCCGCGCACGGTCATCGGCGTGCTGCCCGACGTGCGGCCGACGGTCTGGGGCGCGGTGCCGAGGATCTGGGAGAAGCTCAAGGCGGGGCTCG